>NZ_JBEOVN010000002.1:0-138820 GCF_040295565.1 Streptomyces sp. NPDC002785
GAGGGGCCCGCCGACCGGCGGGCCCCTCACGTATGTCTGTCTCAGGCCTTGCCGACGCTCATGTTGGAGTCGGCGGGATCGGCGACGGTGTTCGTGTCTGCTTCCGCTTCCGTGTCTTCGACGAGGCCCAGCTTCAGGTCCCGCGCCGCTTCGGCCTCGCGGCGGACCAGCCGGAACCACATGAAGAGCACGAACGCGGCGAAAACGAACCATTCGCCGGTGTAGCCGAGGTTCTGGAAAGCCTTCAGATCGAGCCCGGTGCCCTGCGGTACGGCGGCCGGCACGGGACGCAGCGCGCCGCTGGAGCCGGTGTCCTGGAGCGTCACCCATGCGTCGTAGACGTCGTACGGGACGAGGTTGACCAGGGACGCGGCGCTGATCATGCCGAGCTGGCTGTCCGGGAGCCCACCCACCGCGTCGACGCCCGCGGTGCCGGCGTTCTCGGACGCCTGGAGGTCGCCGGTCACCGTGACCTCGCCGGTCGGTGCGGCGGGCACGGAGGTGTGACCGGGCTTGCCGGGCAGCCAGCCGCGCACCACCGGCAGGGCCTTGCCGCTGTCCGTACGGAGCATGTTCAGAACATAGAAGCCGCTCTTGTCGTCCAACTCCCGGCCGGGCACCAGGAACTGGTCGGCGTACCGGCCGGTGGCGGTGGCGGGGCGGCCGGAGGTGACCGTGTCGACAGGCAGGAGGTCGTCGATCGGCTTGGCGGGCCTCGTGCCCGGGGCGGGCTGCTTCTCGGCGGCGTCGTGCGTCTGCACGCGGTCCTCGAAGCGGCCGAGCTGCCAGGTGCCCATGAAGATGCAGAACGGGATGGCCAGCACGACGAAGAGGTTGATCCCCCACCATCGCGGGGTCAGCAGGAACCGGTACACCCCTCCACGGTACGGTCCCCGCTCCGGTCGCCCGGAGCGGGGTGCCGGATGGGGCGAGGCCGCGGCGCCCGGCGCGGGCGTCGGCCGGGGGTATCGGTCGGGGCACCGGTCGCGGTGCCCCGACCGTCCCGGCGTTGGCCGCCGGTCACCGCTTCGTCCTCAAACCGCCGGACGGGCTTGGGCCGGCCGGTGGTGGGGAGGGGTTTCGTGCGGGAGGAATGCGGAAGGGAGCCGTCGCCCTATTCGCCTGACGGGCTCGGCGGGGCGGCGGGGGCGGTATCCAAGGCCAGGTGGCGCTGGGCGAAGTCGAGTTCCAGCCGGAACTGCTTGATCCGCTCCTCCACGACGAGCGAACCGTGTCCCGCGTCGTACCGGTAGACCTCGTGCACCGCGTCACGGCCCTTCAGCCGGTCCACGTAGTTCTCGACCTGGCGGATCGGGCAGCGCGGGTCGTTGACGCCCGCCGAGATGTAGACCGGCGCCCGGACGGCGTCGACGTACGTCAGCGGGGATGAGGCCTCGAAGCGCTCGGGAACCTCCTCCGGCGTGCCGCCCAGCAGCGTGCGGTCCATCGCCTTCAGGTCCTCCATCTCGTCGTGATACGCCGTGACGTAGTCGGCGACCGGGACCGCCGCCAGGCCCAGGGCCCAGTCGTCCGGCTGCGTACCGAGGCCGAGCAGGGTCAGATAGCCGCCCCAGGAGCCACCGGCCAGGACCAGCTTCGCCGGGTCCGCGAGCCCGGACCTCACCGCCCACTCCCGTACCGCGGCGATGTCCTCCAGCTCGATCAGGCCGACCCGGTGCTTGAGCGCGTCCGTCCAGGCGCGGCCGTATCCGGTGGAGCCTCGGTAGTTGACCCGGACGACCGCGTAGCCGTGGTCCACCCAGGCGGCGGGGCCGGAGGCGAAGGCGTCGCTGTCATGCCAGGTCGGGCCACCATGGATCTCGAAGACGGTGGGAAACGGGCCCTCCGCCCGGGCGGCGGGCCGCTGCACGAGTGCGTGGACGCGGCCCCCGGGCCCGTCCACCCACACCTCCTCCACCGGCACGGACGCCGGAGCCTTCAAGCCGGGCGGATCGAGCACCACCGCACCCGAGGTGGACCGGACGACGGGCGGCTGCGCCGCCGACGACCACAGGTACTCCACCGTGCCGTCCGGCCGGGCCGTGGCACCCGAGACCGAACCCGCGGGGGTCTCCACCCGGACGGGAGCACTGCCCGCCCCCGGCTCGTACCGCCACAGGTCGCTGCGGGCCTCGAAGCCGTGCACGATCAGCAGCGCGGAGGCGTCCGGATACCACTCGGCCCCCACACCACCGGGCAGGTCGATCGCGAGATCCGTCTCCGTGCCCGTCATCGGATCCCAGATCATCGGCTCCCAGCGGCCCCGCCGCTGATGCCCGACCAGCAGCCGGGTGTCCCCGGCGACGGGGGCGAAGCCCAGCACGGACAGGCCCAGCTCCTTCGTACCGCCCTCGGTGTCGTCGAGCTCGGCGACCGTCGACCCGTCGGGCCGCACCACGCGCAGCGCGGAGTGCATCGCATCGCCGTGCTCGGTGTGCTCCAGGGCGATCAGTGTCCCGTCGTACGACAGGTCGCCGACGCCCGCCGACTCGCGGTGACGGTAGATCTCGACGGGCGCGGCCTCGGGCCGTACGACATGGATCGTCGTCCCGTCCTCGTCGGTCGAACGGCCGACCACCGCCGTACCGTCACGCCCGATCGCGAGCCCGGCCGGGTACGAGGCACCGAGACCGGGTGCTGCCGGCTCGTCCACCGCCTCCTCGCCCTCGCCGCCTTGGAACCACTGGCGCATCCACACCCCGAACTCGTCCCCATCGGTGTCGCTGAACCACCAGATCGACTTGCCGTCCGGTGTCAGCACGCCGTCCGTCGTCCCGTTCGGCCGGTCGGTCACCTGGCGCTGCTCGCCGGTCGCGCGGTCCCAGGCGTACAGCTCGTACGTCCCCGTGGCATTGGAGACGAACAGCGCGCGATCCGGCGCATCCTCCGCCCAGTCGGGCAACGACACCCGCGGCGCCCGGAAACGCTGCTCCCACTCCGGTACGGAAGCGCTCACCGGAGCGGAAGCGGTTGCGGGTACGGAAGCGGTCGTCGGTGCGGTGGGGGCCGCCGAGCCAGTGATCTCAGTCATGTCCCCCATTCTGCGCTGGAACGCCGATAATTCGTTCGCACCGTCCGCAGCCTGTGGATAACCTCCGGGCATGCATGCACCGACCCCTGCCGACTGGCACGAGGCCAACCGCGCGCTCTGGGACGAGCGGGTCCCCATCCACGCCGGGAGCGACTTCTACGACCTGGAGTCCTTCCGCGCCGGTAAGGACGCCCTGCGCGACTTCGAACTCGCCGAGGTCGGAGACGTGACGGGCAAGTCGCTGCTGCATCTGCAGTGCCACATCGGGGTCGACACCCTCTCCTGGGCCCGGCACGGCGCCACGCAGGTCGTCGGTCTGGACTTCTCCGAACCGGCCGTGGCGACCGCGCGCGGCCTGGCTCGCGAGCTGGGGTTCACCGAGGACCGGGCCGCGTTCGTCGCCGCCGATGTCCATGACGCCGCGGAGGCCGTCCCGGACTCTTCGTACGACATCGTCTACACCGGCGTCGGCGCACTGAACTGGCTGCCCGACACCCGGCGCTGGGCCGAGATCGCCGCATCGCTCGTGGCGCCCGGCGGCTTCCTCTACCTTGCGGAGTTCCATCCGCTCACGGACTGCCTCGACGACTCGACCGGCGCGAAGGTCGTCCACGACTACTTCAGCCGCGACGCATGGGTGGACGAGACGCCGGGCACGTACGCGGACTTCGACGCACCGACCGTCCACAACCGCAGCGTCGAATGGCAGCACCCGATCGGCGACGTGGTGTCCGCGCTGGCCGCCGCCGGGCTGCGGATCGAGTTCCTGCACGAGCACGACGTCTCGCTCTTCGCCCGCTTCGAGGCGCTGAAGCGGCAGGGCGACGGCTTCTACCGCTTCCCCGCCGACCGCCCGCGCATCCCGCTGATGTACTCGATCAAGGCGTCGCGGCCGGCCGGGTCCTGACCGAAGGCCGATGCTCAAGGCCCATTGTCAGTGGTGGGGTTCAGACTCGAAGTGTGACCACGACTGCTGATCTGCGCACCGCGGTGAAGACGTACTGGGCCGCGGCCGACAACCGCGACTGGGACACCTTCGCCACGGCGCTCGCCGACGAGGTGCTGTACGACCTGCCGCAGACTCGCGAGCGCATCCGCGGGAAGGAGCTGTACGTGCGGTTCAACCGGGAGTACCCGGGGGACTGGCACGTCCGTGTCGAACGGGTCGTGGCCGACCGGGAGGGGCAGCAGGTCGCTGTCCGGACGCTCTTCACGGTCGGCCCGCAGGAGTTGCACGCCATCCACTTCTTCACGTTCGACGCGGAGGGGCGGATCAGCGAGATCACCGACTTCTGGCCCGAGCCGTACGAGCCCCCGGCGGGCCGGGAGCACCTCGTCGAGCGGTACTGAGGTCGATGGGGCGGGGGCGGGGACGCGGGGGCAGGGGACGTGATGGCGGCGGTGAGCGTTCGCCGGGCCGCGGGTCCTCCGGCCGCGCCTTCGCCCTTGCCTTCGCCCTTGCCTTCGCCCTTGCCTTCGCCACCCTTGCTCTCAACTGCCGGACGGGCTTGATTCCTCGAGGCCCCGCGCGGTCCCACCGCGGTAGCCGCCGCTGTGACCGCCCTCGCCCTGTACCGGCGGAACACTGCTGCCCGCGCCTGAAGCAACATCCCGTGCGCGAAGCAACACTCCCGCGCCTGAAGCAACACGCCTGAGCCTGAAGCAATATGCGCGCCTGAACGCAACAGAAGTGCGGCGGGCGGCCCGCCGCACCTCTGTACCTCCGTCGTCCGCGTCCTACGCGGCCGAGCGGAAGGCCGGAAGGTAGCCGCCCGACTGTCCGGCGGCCTTGGGGTGGTACGAGTTGTAGACGGGGAGCGTCACACTGTTGAGCCATGCGTCGCCGGAGCACAGCTCATGTCCGGTGAACTTGTCCACCACGCTGGAGAACGTGAACCCGGCGTCGGCCGCCTGCTTGGCGATGACACTGTTCAGGACGTTGGACGCATTGTTTATGGCAGCCCGCTCCTTCTCCGAGAGCCCGGCGATGCAGCTGCCGCTCAGCTGGTAGAAGCGCGGGTAGCCCAGCACCACGACACGCGCCTGCGGGGCCCGCGACCGTATGGAGCCGTAGAGCGAACGCAGGCCGGAAGGAAGCGAGTTCTGCATCTGCGACACGGCCGAGTTGACGCTGCTCAGGCAGGTGGCCTCGCCGGACAGTACGCAGTTCTGCATGACATCGGCGAAGCCGACGTCGTTGCCGCCCGCAGTGACGCTGACCAGGCCGGTGGACGAGCTCAGCGCGCCCAACTGGCCGCCGGCCACCGAACTCGTCGTGGCGCCCGAACAGGCGACGAAGGCGAAAGAGGAAGGTGAGTTCGCGGCTGCCCACAGATAGGGGTAGGCCTTCGTGCTGCGGCGGCAGTCGCCGCTGTCTGAGAGGTAGCTCCCCGCGCCGACGCCGGACGAGTACGAGTCGCCGAGCGCGACGTACCCGCCAGTGGCGGCCGAGGCCGGCTGGGCGACGCCCAGAGCGGTTACGGCGGCGAGAACCAGAGTGGTTGCGGACGCCCAGAATCTGCGTACTGACATGGCTGTCAGCCCTCCGAAGTGTGGGGGGTGGGTAAGGGGGTTGATTTCGCGCCATGTTTCTAGCAGCTGGTGGTACTCGCCGGTAATAGCTGCGCAAGAACTGGTCTGATATGCCGGAATGATCGTTAGGGCACGATGGCTCCGCGCGTAGATAAACCTCTCGGCCTGCCTGAATCTGCGTGCGGAACCTGCGTGTTCGGGCGGCGGTGTGCCCCGTGATCCGGGCCGTTGTGGTGCGGTCGGGGGCCGGCTCAAAGCGTCCGGCGGCCTGTTCACCGATAGGTTCGCGCTCGCCGCGCACCGCCTGCACCTCGGCGACCGTACGGGCTCGATCGAACGCCGATGCGGCCCTTGCCGCGGGCAAGGTCGTGAGGCGGAATGAGGAGGCCGGCCCCGCTGACCGGTGTGACGGACAGCGGGGCCGGTGGGCTGGAAGCGTCGGGTGGGCTCGCCGAGGTCACATGGGGATCTTCACCTTCATGCCCTCGTGGGCCCGGCTGCCGCGTACCTCGACCGTGAGCCGTCCCCCGTACCGCCGACACCTCGTCCGGCTCCCGCTCCGGCCGGACGGCGGTGAACGCAGGGCCGCACCCCTGGAAGCACCTGCGGAGAAGCCATCAAGAACTGTTCCGGGACTGCGTCGAGCCGGCGGACGGCCAAGCCGTAGGGCATGACAAAACCGCCCTCTGTGGTGGCACCCCGATGCGGGGGTGCCACCACAGAGGGCGGTTGTCGTAGATCTACGAGGGTCAGTTGTGGCCGAACCTCCGCTGCTTCCGGTGGGAGACCTGTTCTGAGATCGAGTGCACCGTGTCCTGGGCAGCCGTTGGCTGCGTCGGCTGTTCCTTCGTCTCCGGAGCAGCGCTGCGTTCGTGGCCGCCGGTGCGGGCACCTCGGTTCTGCCGACTCTGCTTCTTGCCCACGATCGTGCCTCCTGTGGCGGATATCGGACGATGGGCCAGTACCAGATTCGCATGTGAGTGCGAAAGGTGCATCTCGGGCGGCTGCCGACGAGTGTGCTCCTGCTGACGCGGGCCGGCAGGGGGCTGGCCGCAGGCCGGGTATCTGCCCCGCCCTTCGCGGGTCGGATCCGCGCCGCATGGGTGCCCGGGGCACCCGTGGCTCCGCTCAGGCGTGCTCCGCCGGGTCCGGTAGGGAGCCCATGGGCGATGCTGGTCCTGGACGGCGGATCACGCGAATATTGAGATGCGGGCCGGTCGGGGCGGACGTAGGGTCCATGCCCGTGGAACCGCTCAGCGAGAAACAGATCCGCTCATCCTTCGTGAACTGCAGCAAGGGTGAGGCGGCGCGGCTTCGGCTGCCGCTCGACTTCGCCGAACTGCCCTGGGAGGACCTGGACTTCTTGGGGTGGGTGGATCCGGGCGCGCCACTGCGGGCGCATCTCGTGGTGCCCCGCGCGCAGGGTCTGCTGGGGATTTCTCTGCGTATACCCTCCGTGAGGCGTACCAGCGCCGTGAAGTCGAGCATGTGCCAGATCTGCCTGACAGGCCACGCCTCCTCCGGAGTCACCCTGCTCGCTGCCCCCTTGGCGGGCGCCCGGGGCCGCGAGGGCAACACGGTCGGTATCTACATCTGCGCGGACCTCGCCTGTTCCCTGTATCTGCGCGGCAAGCGGCAGCCGAAGCTGCGTTCCGGACGGTACGAGGAGTCCCTGACGCTGGACGAGCGCCTCGTACGCATGTCGGGCAATCTGGGTGCCTTCGCGGCCAAGGTCGCCGCGGCGTAAGCCCTGACGCGCACGGCCCGTCACCTCGTTCGGCATCCTGTGCGGCGCCCCTAGCCACCCCATGCCCGCCCGCTGTACTTCAAGGGATACCCGGCAGGGGTGCACTGCCGCGCCACGCCGAAGGCCCTGCGGTAGTCGGCTCGCTCAGCCTCATTTGGGTCGGGAATGCGCAGGAAGCTTCCTGCTTGCTGCGGGTCGTCGTACCGTCCGTGCTCATGTCAGCGCAAGCTGTGCGGTGAGCTTCCGGGTATCCGGTCGGCTGCTCCCGCGGGTGCCGGATTCCGAGGTCGGCTCCCAAACGGCTCCCAAGAGGGCCCCTCACCTGGTGTTTCAGCTGTCAGGGTGGCGGGATTTGAACCCACGACCTCTTCGTCCCGAACGCGATCACGGACTCAAGTGACCTTGTGTGCCTGCTGTTCGACCTGGACCAGCTCGCAAGGTTACGTCCGTAATCGTCCATGGGAGTGCGAGGGCGACTGCTGTCTTTGGCCCTCTGTTTGGCCCCCTGACCCAGTCAAACGTCAGCTCGGGCCGCGCACACTTTCCAGCTCTGTACGGTCCCGTCTGCCCTGGGTTCACGGTCGTCTGTGAGCTGGACCCCTGGGGCAGCCCGCAGGAGAGCTGAACGGCCGCGAACGGCTACTGGGCAGGTCCACGGACTGCCCGACACGCCGGAAGCTTACGGGGCCATGATCACTCACCCCGAAGCAGCTCCTGGCCAAAGTCGTTCCGCCAGCCTTGCAGGGCAATGCGCACGTAGATCATGCGCCCTTGCGCTGTGGGCGAGACTCAGTGCGAGCCATGGATGAATCGTGTCATATCGCTCGAAATGATCTATCAGTGCCTAAGGTGACGCGGGGTCACAGTGGGTGATCCGCGGCTCGTTGTCGGCACCATCGGTGTGGCTGGCGGAGGCCGCCGATGCGCGAGTCGGAGGTGCCGGTGATCAGGCGCGAGAGAAAACAGAGTGGGCCGTATCGCGGACTGGGGCCCGAGAAGAGCGGACATCGACCACGACCATGGGTGTGGGCGCGGACTTGCTTGGCGGGGCTGCTCATGGTGGCGGGACTGGCCTTGCCGGCCGTCACCCCGTCCCCGGCCTGGGCCGCCCCACCCCCGAACGTCTACGTCGCCAACCTCAGTTCGAACACTGTGTCGGTGATCGATACCACCACCAACACGGTCACCGCCACCGTCAACGTCGGCGCTGCCCCGTGGGGTGCCGCGGTCACCCCGGATGGCACGCACGTCTACGTCGCCAACGAAAACTCGCACAACGTGTCGGTGATCGATACCGCCACCAACACGGTCACCGCCACCGTCAACGTCGGCACCACTCCGAGGGGTGTGGCGATCACCCCGGACGGCCTGCACGTCTACGTCACCAACGCGGGCGCGAGCACTGTGTCGGTGATCGATACCGCCACCAACACGGTCACCACCACCATCAACGTCCAAGCCGACCCGTCCGCTATCGCGATGGCCCCGGACGGCCTGCACGTCTACGTCACCAACGATCTCTCGAACACTGTGTCAGTGATCGATACCGCCATCAACACGGTCACCGCCACCATCAACGTCGGCTTCAACCCGATCGGTGTGGCGGTCACCCCGGACAGCATGCACGTCTACGTCGCCAACGATGGCTCGAACAACGTGTCGGTGATCGATGCCGCCACCAACACGGTCACCGCCAACGTCAACGTCGGCACCAACCCGTACGCTGTGGCGATCACCCCGGACGGCACGCACGCCTACGTCGCCAACAACACGGGCGCGGGCACTGTGTCGGTGATCGATACCGCCACCAACACGGTCACCGACACCGTCGGCGTCGGCACCAACCCGGCCGGTGTAGCGATCACCCCGGACGGTCTGCACGCCTACGTCAGCAACTTCTTTTCGAACAACGTGTCGGTGATCGATACCGCCACCAACACGGTCACCGACACCGTCAGCGTCGGCACCAACCCGCTCGGCGTCGCGACCGTCCCGGCCACCGCAGCTCCCAAGCCTTCCTTGACCATCGCCAAGAGCCACACCGGCAGCTTCACCCCAGGCAGGGGAGTGAGCACCTACACCATCACCGTCGGCAACAACGGGACCGCTCCAACCGACGGCACCACGGTCACCGTGCACGACACCCTCCCGGCGCAACTCACTGCGGCCGGCCTCAACGGCTCCGGATGGCGCTGCACCCAGTCCACACTCACCTGCACCCGTAGCACCGTGCTGGCCGCCGGGAGCAGCTATCCGCCCATCACCCTGAGGGTCCGCGTCGCCCGCACCGCCACCGGCACGGTCACCAACACCGCCACCGTCACCGGAGGCGGCGACGCCGCCACCCACACCGCCACTGACCCGACCGTCATCGACCCCCCGAATCCGCACCACCACCACCAACACGACCACGGCTGGTGGTGGTGACGACACCGCACCCGCCCGGTACGGCGGCAGCGACTCACGGGAGTCCCTAAGCCGTCCGCGCCCCATCCGTGCCCGATCGTGCGGGTAACCGCGGGGACTTACGGTGACCACCGGGCAGCGCGCAGCCCAACGGCCCCTGACCGTCTCACCTGGTCAGGGGCCGTTTCGCGGGTCGGTGAGTGTGGGATCTGAACCCACGGTGGCTCGCGCCACGACGGTTTTCAAGACCGGTCGCCAGCGACAGAGTATCGACCGCCGTCCGTTGGCCGAGCAGCTTGCCGAGGTGATCACGACGGACGGCATCGCTGTGGGCAAGCCATTCCCCAGCACGTCGGCCACCCGATTCGGCGTCTCCCGGCCGACCGTGGCTAAGGCATTGGGCAACCTCGAAGCCGCGGGCTTCTGAGCGGCGTGCGGACAGAGGAGGCGCGCCCTCTCACCTGGGATCACGTGTACCTCGCGACCGAGAACGGCGTCCCGCCTCACGTCGCGGTGTGGCGCTCCGTTCGACGCCACGGGGAGACCAAGACCAGGAAGAGCCGGCGGGCGATCGCTCTGCCGAAGCAGGTGGTGGAAGTCCTCGAAGAACATCTGCGCTGGCAGGAGCGGGAGTCCCACGGAATCGAGTGGAGCCCGGCTGGCCGGGTCTTCACCACCCGAAGCGGCGAGCCCCTCGATGCCGTCAACGTGCGCCGTGACTTCCGAGCCATCGTGAAGAAGGCGGGGCTGGAGCCGGAGTGGACACCCAGGGAGCTCCGGCACAGCTTCGTGTCCCTGCTTTCGGACCACGGCATCCCACTGGAACGGATCGCGATGTTGGTGGGGCACAGCAGTCAGGCGACTACGGAGGCTGTCTACCGTAAGCAGCTCCGCCCGGTGATCACGCAGGGAGCGGAGGCGATGGACGAGATCTTCAGGTTCGAGGCCCTGCGCAGAGACAGCGAGGCTTGATCCGAAGCCTTTGGCCCCCTGTTTGGCCCCCCGGCAACGACAGAGGGCACGTACTAAATTTAGTACGTGCCCTCTGACCTGCTATTTCAGCTGTCGGGGTGGCGGGATTTGAACCCACGACCTCTTCGTCCCGAACGAAGCGCGCTGCCAAGCTGCGCTACACCCCGATCGCCGCCGATGTCCCGGCGACATCGATTACTTTAGCCCACCCGCGCCCGCAGACGAAATCCGGTTTATGGGCTGCTGAGGGCGAGGGGCCATGGGTGCTCATTCCCGGGGCGTCAGGGTCAGCAGGGTCGCTTCGGGCGGACAGGCGAAGCGGACCGGGGTGTAGCGGTTGGTGCCGCAGCCTGCGGAGACATGGAGGTAGGCGCGGTGGTCCTTGACGGAGTGGGTGGAGAGGCCCTTGACCCGGTCCGTGTCCAGGTCGCAGTTGGTGACCAGGGCGCCGTAGAAGGGGATGCAGAGCTGGCCGCCGTGGGTGTGACCGGCCAGAATCAGGGGGTAACCCTCCGCAGTGAAGGCGTCCAGCGAGCGCAGGTAGGGGGCGTGGACCACGCCGATGGAGAGGTCGGTGCCCGTCTCGGGGCCGCCTGCCACCTCCGCGTAGCGGTCGCGCTTGATGTGCGGATCGTCCAGGCCGGTGAAGGCGATCTCCAGACCGTCGATCTTGAGGCGGCCGCGGGTGTTGGACAGGCCCAGCCAGCCCGCCTCGTCGAAGGCGTCGCGCATCGGCTCCCAAGGATTGTGGACGACGCCGACCGCCGGGGCGTTCCCGTTGAGGCCGTGCTTGCCCCTGGCCTTCTCGAAGAGGTAGCGGGCAGGGTTGCGGAGCTTGGGGCCGTAGTAGTCGTTGGAGCCGAAGACGTACACACCCGGGAACTGCATCAGCGGACCGAGTGCGTCGAGCAGCTCGGGTACGGCCTCGGGGTCCGAGAGATTGTCGCCGGTGTTCACGACGAAGTCCGGGCGCAGGCCGGCCAGCGACTGCAGCCAGGCGCGCTTCTTGCGCTGGCCGCTCACCATGTGGATGTCGGAGACCTGGAGTACGCGCAACGGCCGTGCGCCGTACGGGAGTACGGGGATGGTGACCCGTCGCAGGCGGAACGAGCGGGCCTCGAATCCGGCGGCGTAGGCGAGGCCGACAGCGCCGACCGCTGCGCCGACTGCCGTGACTTTCAGGGGTACTCCGTAGCGTGCGCGCATGCGCCCATCGTCGCAGACACGGTGCGGTGGGAAGAAAACCGGCGGGCGGCGGGCGCCCCGTACCTGCCACAATCAGCACATGACCACGCTCAAGTCCAAGCTCAAGGAAGACCTCACCACGGCGATGAAGGCGCGTGACGAGCTGACCTCGTCCACGCTCCGGCTGACCCTCACCGCCATCACGAAGGAGGAGGTCAGCGGCAAGACGGCGCGCGAACTCTCCGACGACGAGGTGCAGAAGGTGATCGCCAGGGAGGCGAAGAAGCGCCGCGAGGCGGCCGAGGCCTTCGCCCAGGGCGGCCGGACCGAGCAGGCCGAGCGCGAGAAGGCGGAGGGTGAGCTGCTCGACGCCTACCTTCCGAAGCAGCTGAGCGACGACGAGCTGGGTGCGATCGTGGCGTCCGCCGTCGAGGAGGCGAAGGCAGCCGGGGCCGAGGGGCCGCGGGCGATGGGCGCCGTCATGAAGATCGTGAACCCGAAGGTCGCAGGGCTCGCGGACGGCGGCCGTGTGGCCGCGGCGGTGAAGAAGCTCCTGGCAGGCTGAGGCCGCGCGACATACGCACAGGGATGCACGGAGTGGGGCGCCCCGGATCGGGATCGATCCGGGGCGCCCCGTCTTCATGTGTGTGAACCGTACGGGTCAGGGACCCTGCGTACCGCCGTTGGTCTGCCCTCCGCGACCGCCGGTGTTCCCGCCGGTCGTGTTCGGCGGGAGGTTGATGCCGGGGAACGGGTTGTTGGCGCCGGGCTTCTTGCCGGGCTTCTTACCCCCGGGACCAGGCCTGCCATGGTCGTCGCGGTCGTCGCGGTCGTCGCCCTTCGGCGAATCCGGGATGTTGACGGTGTTGAAGGCGGGAGCGGGCACTCCATTGAGCGCGCCCGTCATCGCGTCGCGCCAGATCGGCCCGGGGACCTCTCCGCCGAACACCTTGGCCTGGTACGCGCCACCGATGGTGATGTTCACCATCTCGACGCTCTGGGTCGGGCTGCCGACCCAGACGGCGCCGGACATGTTCGGCGTGTAGCCGACGAACCAGGCGTTCTTGCGGGCGTCGGTCGTACCGGTCTTGCCCGCGTTGTCACGGCTGTTGAGACCCGCCTGCTTACCGGTACCGGAGTCGACGACGCCGCGCAGCAGGGTGTTGATGGTGTCCGCCGTCGGTTGCGACATCGCCTGCGAACAGGTGGTCTTCGGTACGGGGAGCGAGGTGCCGTCCGCCGTTTTGACCGACTCGATGGCGATCGGGGTGCAGTATGTGCCGCGGTTGGCGAAGGCGGCGTAGGCGCTGGCCATCGTCAGCGGCGACAGGCCGTTGGAGCCGAGGGTCAGTGTGGACGGGTTCTGCGGCAGCTTGGTGCCGTCGCCCTGCACCACGCCCAACTTGTCGGTCATCTGCGAGACCGGACACATGCCGATGTCCTGGAGCATCTGCACGAAGTAGGTGTTGACGGACTTCTCCATCGCCTCCCTCAGTGCGTACGGTCCCCTCTCGGACGTGTTCTCGTTCTCCAGGTGATACTTCGGCACGCCGTCGTTGACCCACGTCTTCCCGCAGGACCGCACAGTGTCCGGGTAGTCCATCTCGTACGGGGAGGAGTAGACCTGCGTGGCCGGCTTGCCGCCCTCTATGGCTGCTGCGGCGAGGAACGGCTTGAACGTCGAACCGGTCGGGAAGCCGTAGTTCGAGCCGCCCATGCTCTTGTCGACCGAGTAGTTGTACTGGGTCTCGTTGGGCCCGAAGCCGTACGGCTTGGACTGGCCCATTCCCATGATCTTGCCGGTACCCGGCTGGACCAGCGTCACGGCGGTCGCGACCTTGTCCGACTTGTAGACGTGGTCCTTGATCGAGTTCTGCGTCGACTGCTGGGACTGCGGGTCGAGCGTCGTCCGGACCGTCAGACCGCCCCGGTTCCAGATCTTGGCCCGGTCCTCCTTGGTCTTGCCGAAGACCGGGTCGGAGAGGAAGACGTGACGTACGTAGTCACAGAAGAAGCCGGCGCCGCTGACGGCCGTGATGCAGCCGTTCCGCGGCTTCTTGACCTTCAGCTTGATCGGGTTCGCCTTCGCCTTGTCGGCCTCGGTCTGCGAGATGTCACCGACGTCGGCCATGCGCTGGAGCACGGTGTTGCGACGCTTGGTCGCCTCCGCGGGGTCGTTGACCGGGTCGTAGCGGCTCGGCGACTGCACGATGCCGGCCAGGAGCGCGGCCTCGTCCAGCGTCAGGTCCTTCGCCGCCTTGGAGAAGTAGCGCTGGGAGGCAGCCTCGACGCCGTACGCCTGCTGCCCGAAGAAGGTGATGTTCAGGTAGTTCGTCAGGATCCGCTTCTTGCCGAGCTTCTCCTCGACCTGGATCGCGTACTTCAGCTCCTGGATCTTGCGGCCTATGGTCTGCTGCGTGGCCTGCGCGACCTTGTCCGGGTCGTCGCCGGCCTCCTCGACGAAGACGTTCTTCACGTACTGCTGCGTGAGGGTCGAAGCGCCCTGCGCGGTCCCGCCCGACTGCACATTGCGGTTCAGCGCGCGCAGGATGCCCTTGAGGTCGATCGCCCCGTGCTCGTAGAAGCGGGCGTCCTCGATCGCCACTATCGCCTTCTGCATGTACGGCGAGATGTCCTTCAGCTCGACCACCGTGCGGTCGCGTGAATACACCGAGGCGATCAATCCGCCCTTGCTGTCCAGGATCTTGGTGCGCTGACTCAGCGGCGGAGTCCGGAGATTGGCGGGGATCTCGTCGAATCCCTCGACCGTCCCCTTCGTGGCGAGACCCAGTGCTCCGGCGGCCGGCAGCGCGATGCCCGCGAGCACAACTCCGGAAAGTGCGGCGACACCGAGGAACTTGGCGGCTTGCTGGGTCGTCGTGAGACCGCCGCCCGAGCGCTTCTTTGGCATGGAGGCAGCCTACGTTCTCATTCGCCGGACAGGCGTATATGCCTTGGCCTAAGCTGCTCTCAACTGTCACAGCAGTCCTGTTGTGTATCAACCCCTGTGCACGATCCGGCCACGAGTTCAGGCGCTCCCGAATTCGCATCCTGTGTCATCGAACGTCCGTTGTGATCCAGGTGAATTATTCCGATTCTGCCGGGATGTTCAGCTATGTCCTCACCTCACTCCCCTGGGTGATCTATTGCATACGCATAGTCCGTTCGGGCCATCCAAGATTGGGCCCGAAGGGGGTGTTGTGCTGTCGCAGCCTTCCGTAACGTCCTCAACTGGCAGCGGTGAATATGCCGCTACCGCCGTGGGGGAGCCTCGATTCGGGAGAGGACGGCGCCGTGATGGGCTGGGTAACCGACTGGAGTGCGCAGGCAGCCTGCCGCACTACCGATCCGGATGAACTGTTCGTACAAGGGGCAGCGCAGAACAGGGCCAAGGCGGTGTGCACCGGATGCCCGGTGCGGACCGAGTGCCTGGCCGATGCGCTGGACAATCGCGTCGAATTCGGCGTGTGGGGCGGAATGACGGAGCGGGAGCGCCGCGCACTGCTGCGCAGGCGGCCCACCGTCACGTCCTGGCGCCGGCTGCTGGAGACCGCGCGCAGCGAGTACGAGCAGTCCACGGGCATCCTGCCCGTGGCGATCGGGCTGGACGACGACGAACTGCACGAGAGGTACGCCGCGGTGGGGTAGACCGTACGGAAGGCTACGCAGCTCCGGCCGGGGGGGAACCGGTCGCGAGCCGGTCCCCGATGGCCCGAAGCCCTGCGAGGTCATGTACGTCACCGGGCAGCGCGGCCACTTGGGTCACGGCGACTTCGGGGTGCAGCGCGGTGAAGCGGTCGCGGGTGCGGTGTTCGCGCGCGACCACCTGCATCCGTTCCGCGTGCAGCCGCAACAGACCTGCGGTCAGCTGCTCGACGGAAGCGGCCTCGGTCGCGGTCCTGGATTCGGCTGCGGCTTCGGGATCTGGTTCGGGATCTGGCTCGCGGTCTTCGATGTCCTCGTGCTCGGAAGGATCGGCAACGGCTTCGGGGGAGGCGACCGACCAGTCGGCCGGGTCACGAAGTCCAGCCTTCCCGGCCGTCTGATCCACAATGCCGACCCCGTCAAGATTTTCTGCGGCCGCAAGTGCGCGCTCGGCGGAGAGCCGGGCGGCGTCGCTGCCATGGACACGGTTGAGAACCAGGCCGGCCAGCGGCATTTCCTCCGCGGCCAGGCGTTCCACGAAGTACGCCGCCTCACGCAGAGCGTCCCGCTCCGGTGTCGCGACGACCAGGAACGCCGTACCGGGCGCCTGCAGCAGTTTGTACGTGGCGTCGGCCCGGGTGCGGAAGCCGCCGAACATGGTGTCCATCGCCGCGACGAAGGTCTGTACGTCGCGCAGGAACTGACCGCCGAGCAACTTGCCGAGGGTGCCGGTCATCATCGACATGCCCACATTGAGGAACTTCATCCCGGCCCGGCCGCCCATCTTCGCCGGGGCCATCAGCAGCTTGATGAACTTTCCGTCCAGGAACGAACCGAGCCGCTTGGGTGCGTCCAGGAAGTCCAGCGCCGAGCGCGACGGCGGGGTGTCGACGATGATCAGGTCCCACTCGTTGCGCGCCCGCAGCTGGCCGAGCTTCTCCATCGCCATGTACTCCTGCGTGCCCGCGAAACCGGCCGACAGGGACTGGTAGAAGGGGTTCTCCAGGATTGCGCGGGCCCGCTCGCCGTCCGCGTGCGCCTCGACGATCTCGTCGAAGGTCCGCTTCATGTCGAGCATCATGGCGTGCAGTTCCCCGGCACCCTCGCCGTTGATGCCCGACACCCGGCGCGGGATGTTGTCCAGCGAGTCGATACCCATGGACTGGGCGAGCCTGCGCGCCGGGTCGATGGTGAGGACGACGACCTTACGGCCGCGCTCGGCCGCCCGTACGCCCAGCGCTGCCGCGGTCGTGGTCTTGCCGACCCCGCCCGAACCGCAGCACACGACGATCCGGATGCCGGGGTCGTCGAGCAGCGCGTCGGTATCGAGCGCGAGGGCCGGTGCGGCGGCTCTGCCCGCGTCCGAGTCCGCGTCCGAGTCCGTGGCCGTGGCCGTGGCCGCGTCCGTGCTCTGTGTCATGTACCCGCCCCTTCGCCCACCCCGTCACCCACGCCCTGCTTGCGGAGCTCGGTCGCCAGGTCGTAGAGCCCGGCCGGGTCCATACCCTCGCCGATCAGCGGGAGTTCGTACCCCGGCACCTCCAGGCCCGCGAGCACCTCGCGCTGCTCGCGCTCCAGCTCGACCCGCTGGGCATGCTCGGCGGCCTGCTCGACCAGGGGACGTACGAGCCCCGCGGAGCCGGTCACGCCCACCCGGGTCAGCGCCTCGGCGATCTCCTTGCGGCGGCCGCCCGCGGCGGTGCGCAGCGCGTCCTCGTCCAGCAGATGCGGTCGCACCATGTTCACGATGACCCGGCCGACCGGCAGTTCGGCGGCCCGCAGCTCCGCGATGCCGTCCGCGGTCTCCTGGACCGGCATCTCCTCCAGCAGTGTCACCAGATGGACGGCTGTTTCCGGGGACTTCAGCACCCGCATCACGGCCTGTGCCTGATTGTGTATCGGGCCGATCCGGGCCAGCCCCGCCACCTCGTCGTTCACATTGAGGAAGCGGGTGATGCGCCCGGTGGGCGGGGCGTCCATGATCACGTAGTCGTAGACGTACCGGTTCTGCTTGTCCTTGCGGCGTACGGCTTCGCAGGCCTTGCCGGTCAGCAGCACGTCCCGTACACCGGGCGCGATCGTGGTGGCGAAGTCGATCGCGCCGAGCTTCTTGAGGGCCCGGCCCGCGCTGCCGAGCTTGTAGAACATCTGGAGGTAGTCGAGAAGGGCGCGTTCGGCGTCGATCGCGAGGGCGTACACCTCGCCGCCGCCCGGCGCGATGGCGATCTTGCGCTCCTCGTACGGAAGGGACTCCGTCTCGAAGAGCTGGGCGATGCCCTGTCTGCCCTCGACCTCCACGAGGAGAGTCCGCCGGCCCTCGGTTGCGAGGGCGAGCGCGAGGGCGGCGGCGACCGTGGTCTTACCGGTACCACCCTTGCCGCTGACGACCTGGAACCTGCTCACGTATTCGAGCCTAACCAGTCGGGCCGTGGGCTACGCACGAGGCTGCGCGTGCCAGGCATTACAGTCGGGCCATGACCAAGTGGGAATACGCGACCGTGCCCCTTCTCGTGCACGCGACCAAGCAGATTCTGGACACCTGGGGCGAGGACGGCTGGGAGCTGGTCCAGGTCGTTCCCGGCCCGAACAACCCCGAGCAGCTCGTGGCCTACCTGAAGCGGGAGAAGGCGTAATGGCGGGCGCCGTCGAGGCGAAGCTCGCCGAGCTCGGGCTGACGCTGCCGGACGTCGTGCCGCCGCTGGCCTCGTACCAGCCGGCCGTGCAGTCGGGCGTGTATGTGTACACCTCCGGCCAGCTCCCGATGGTGGGCGGCAAGCTCGCGGTCACCGGCAAGGTCGGTGCGGAGGTCACGGCCGACGAGGCCAAGGAGCTGGCGAAGACCTGCGCGCTCAACGCGCTGGCCGCCGTGAAGTCCGTCGCGGGCGACCTGGACCGGATCGCGCGAGTCGTGAAGGTCGTGGGCTTCGTCGCCTCGGCATCCGACTTCACCGGGCAGCCCGCCGTGATCAACGGCGCCAGCGAGTTGCTGGGCGCGGTCCTCGGTGACAAGGGCGTGCACGCGCGCAGCGCGGTGGGCGTTGCTGTTCTGCCGCTGGACGCGCCGGTGGAGGTCGAGGTCCAGGTCGAGCTGGTCGGGGCCTGAGCCGTAGGTCTGCTGCAGACAGTCTGTCGGGCTTGAGACATGTGTCTGCTGCGGCTCGTCGGCGGTCGCTGCCGTCCGCTGCCGTTTCTCTGATCCCGTCCAGTCGTGACGACCGGGCGGGATCAGGTGTGTACGGGGCATGTACGGATCAACGTGCCTCTCGAACATCGTCGCGGTTCCGGATAGCCTCCGGCCATGTCCAATGGTCAGTGGTACCCACCGGAATGGCCCGACCGGATCCGGGCACTCGCCGCAGGCGAGCTGACGGCCGCGACCCCGAAGCGGGCCGCCACCGTGATGCTGCTCCGGGATCCTGCCGCTGACACCGAGGGCGGCCCCGCCGTCCACATGCTGCGCCGCCGCGCCTCCATGGCTTTCGCCGGTGGGGCGTACGCCTACCCCGGTGGCGGAGTCGACCCGCGCGACGACGACCGGCTCGTCGGCTGGGCCGGACCCGCGCTGGAGAGCTGGGCCGAGCGGCTCGGCGTCGATACGCCGTCCGAGGCGCAGGCCATCGTCTGCGCGGCGGTCCGTGAGACGTACGAGGAGGCGGGTGTCCTCCTCGCCGGCCCGACCGCCGACACGGTCGTCAACGACACCACCGGTGCCGGCTGGGAGGCCGACCGCGAGGCGTTGGTCGCCCGCGAGCTGTCCTTCGCGGAGTTCCTGGACCGGCGCGGTCTGGTGCTGCGCTCCGATCTGCTGCGTGCCTGGGCGCGCTGGATCACCCCCGAGTTCGAACCGCGCCGCTACGACACCTGGTTCTTCGTCGCCGCGCTCCCCGAGGGCCAGCGCACCCGCAACGCCTCCACGGAGGCCGACCGCACGGTCTGGACAGAGCCCGGAGAGGCCGCCGACAGGTACGACAGGGGCGAACTGCTGATGATGCCGCCGACCGTGTCGACGCTGCGGGCGCTCAGGCCGTACGGGACAGCCGCCGAGGCCCTGAAGGCGGCGGATTCCCAGGACCTCACCCCCGTACTGGCACAGGCACGGCTGGAGGGTGACGAGTTGGTGCTGAGCTGGCCGGGACACGACGAGTTCACCAAGCACATCCCGAACGGGCCGGCCGGTGCAGGTGGTGCGGGAGGCGAAGCCGTATGAGCGACGCGGCCGCGCTGCCCGGGCAGCCACGCGGCGGGGTGCTTTCCGGCCCCGCCACCACCCGTACCGTCAACGTCCTCGCCCCCAACGCCTCGCCGATGACGCTGGACGGCACCAACACCTGGGTCGTCGCCGAGCCCGACTCCGACCTCGCGGTCGTCATCGACCCGGGCCCGTTGGACGACATACATCTGCGGGCCGTCATCGACACCGCTGAGAGGGCGGGCCGCCGGATCGCGCTCACTCTCCTCACCCACGGACACCCCGACCATGCGGAGGGCGCGGCGCGCTTCGCCGAGCTGACCGGTACGAAGGTGCGCGCCCTGGACCCGGCGCTGCGCCTCGGTGACGAAGGCCTGAGCGCGGGCGACGTGATCACCACCGGCGGCCTGGAGATGTACGTCGTGCCGACCCCCGGGCACACCTCGGACTCGCTCTCCTTCCATCTGCCCGCCGACCGGGCGGTGCTGACGGGGGACACGATCCTCGGACGCGGCACCACGGTCGTCGCACATCCGGACGGACGGCTCGGCGACTACCTCGACTCGCTGCGGAGGCTGCGTTCGCTGACGGTCGACGACGGCGTGCACACGGTGCTGCCGGGGCACGGCCCGGTGCTGGAGGACGCGCAGGGAGCGGTCGAGTTCTACCTCGCACACCGCGCGCACCGGCTGGCCCAGGTGGAGACGGCGGTCGAGGCCGGGTACCGGACGGCATCGGAGGTGGTGGCGCAGGTGTACGCGGACGTGGACCGATCCCTGTGGCCCGCGGCGGAACTCTCGGTGTTGGCGCAGCTGGAGTACCTGAACGAGCACGGGCTGATCTAAGGGCTGTCCCGTAATCCCTGGTGGATCAGCGCGCGGCGTCAGATGCGGTGCATCGCAAGGCGGAGGGGCGTCCGCATACTGGATGTATGCGGACGTTCCGACAATGCGGCGAGGTGCCGTAGCTGACGTCGTGCGCCCGTCAGGGATTACGGGACAGCCCTTAGGACGGAACGGATACGCGCAAGGCCCCGCCGTGCGGCAGGGCCTTTGCGTACAGAGATGGCGTCCGGTCGTCGGCCGACCGGCTAGCGGGACCGCTTCGCCAGGCGCTCCACATCCAGCAGGATCACGGCGCGCGCCTCCAGGCGCAGCCAGCCGCGCCCGGCGAAGTCGGCGAGTGCCTTGTTGACCGTCTCGCGGGAGGCGCCGACGAGCTGTGCCAGCTCTTCCTGGGTCAGGTCGTGGACGACATGGATGCCTTCCTCGGACTGGACGCCGAAGCGGCGCGACAGGTCGAGGAGGGCGCGGGCGACCCGGCCCGGTACGTCCGAGAAGACCAGGTCGGACATCTGGTCGTTGGTCTTGCGTAGTCGGCGGGCGACGGCGCGCAGCAGGGCCGTGGCCACCTCGGGGCGGGCGTTCAGCCAGGGCTGGAGGTCGCCGTGGCCGAGGCCGAGGAGCTTGACCTCGGTCAGCGCGGTCGCGGTGGCGGTGCGCGGGCCCGGGTCGAAGAGGGACAGCTCGCCGATCAGCTCGCCGGGGCCGAGGACCGCCAGCATGTTCTCGCGCCCGTCGGGGGAGGTGCGGTGGAGCTTCACCTTGCCCTCGGTGACCACATAGAGGCGGTCGCCCGGGTCGCCCTCGTGGAAGAGCGCGTCGCCGCGTGCGAGGGTCACCTCACTCATCGAGGCGCGGAGCTCCGCGGCCTGCTCATCATCGAGCGCCGCGAAAAGCGGGGCGCGCCGCAGAACGTCGTCCACGAGTTCTCTCCTTGTCGGCCTGTTCAGGGAACCGTGGTCCCCATCATGCCGGACGGTAAAACAGTGCGATCAATCACAAACCAGTTTGACGCACGGGCGTGCCGAACCGTGAGGCAGGGGGCCGATTGGGGGTGGATACGCGGTGACCGGGGCGGATGTCAGTGCGTGGCTCTAGGCTGGCTGGGTGTCCAACTCGCCGGTGAGAGCGCAGGCCAAGGGGGCTGATGGAGT
The DNA here is from genome assembly GCF_040295565.1 of Streptomyces sp. NPDC002785. Classification (NCBI taxonomy): domain Bacteria; kingdom Bacillati; phylum Actinomycetota; class Actinomycetes; order Kitasatosporales; family Streptomycetaceae; genus Streptomyces; species Streptomyces sp. NPDC002785. The sequence continues at coordinate 21,704 of NZ_JBEOVN010000002.1, forward strand.
GTCGGAAGGCCGTGATTCCGCTGTGGGCGAACAGGCTGCGAGTCGCCCGAAAAAAGCGACAAAACGCCCTGCGGGTGAGCAGGTCCCGAGGGCTGGAGTGAAGGCCGCGGCGAGGCCCGCTTCGAAGTCCGCGACGCAGTCCGCAGCAAAGTCCTCGACCGAGCCGGCCACGAGGTCCGCTGCGAAGCCCGCGTCGAAGTCCGCCGCACGGGACGCGGCCAAGTCCACGGTGAAGCCCGCGCCGAAGTCCGCCACGAAGGCCACCGTGAAACCCGCGAAATCCGGTGCAAAACCCGGTGCGAAACCCGGTGCGAAACCGGAATCGCGTCTGGCGATGGTTCGCCGTGCCCGCAGGATCAACCGTGAGCTCGCCGAGCTCTACCCGTACGCCCACCCCGAGCTGGACTTCAGGAACCCCTTCGAGCTTCTCGTCGCCACGGTCCTCTCCGCCCAGACCACCGATCTGAGGGTCAACCAGACCACTCCCGCGCTCTTCGCCGCTTATCCCACCCCTGAGGACATGGCCGCGGCCGTCCCGGAGGAAATGGAAGAGTTCATCCGGCCGACCGGCTTCTTCCGGGCCAAGACCAAATCGCTGATAGGCCTCTCCGTGGCGCTCAGGGACAGGTTCGGCGGCGAGGTGCCGGGCCGGCTCGCCGACCTCGTCACGCTTCCCGGGGTCGGCCGCAAGACCGCCAACGTCGTGCTCGGGAATGCCTTCGGTGTACCGGGCATCACGGTCGACACCCATTTCGGACGCCTGGTCCGCCGCTGGAAGTGGACGGAGCAGGAGGACCCGGAGAAGGTCGAGGCCGAGATCGCCGCGATCTTCCCCAAGAGCGAGTGGACGATGCTCTCGCACCGCGTCGTCTTCCACGGCCGCCGCATCTGCCATGCCCGCAAGCCTGCCTGCGGCGCCTGTCCGATCGCCCCGCTCTGCCCGGCGTACGGGGAGGGTGAGACGGACCCGGAGAAGGCCAGGAAGCTGCTGAAGTACGAGATGGGCGGTCAGCCCGGTCAGCGGCTGAGCCCGCCGGCGGACTACCCGGGCAAGCCCGCGCCGGCCCTGGGGGCCGACTGACGCACGGCGCTCGCTCCGGAACGAAATGAGTGATGACAGGCGTTGCGAGACGAGGGGTGCCTATGAAGACGCACGAACAGAGCACGGAAGCGGCAGCCGCGCCCGCGGCGGTCAGCCCCGCAGTGGCCCACCCAGCGGCCGTAAGCCCCGCAGCGGCGGTGGCAGCGGCCGCCGCCACGGCAGGCGCAGGCCACGACGGAGCCGTCACCGTCACGACCGAGGGCCTGCCCGAGTGGCTCGACCCCGTGGCCCGCGCCGCGCGGACGATCGAGCCGGACCAGCTCAGCCGCTTTCTGCCGCCCGAGAGCGGCGCCGGGCGGCAGTCTGCCGTACTCGTACTGTTCGGGGAGGGTGGGCGCGGTCCCGAGCTGCTCCTCATGGAGCGATCCGGAAGCCTGCGTTCCCACGCTGGGCAGCCTTCCTTCCCCGGCGGCGCCCTGGACCCGGAGGACGGCGACCAGGCCACTACAGGGCCGCTCAGGGCCGCTCTGCGGGAGGCCCAGGAAGAGACCGGCCTCGATCCGCGCGGAGTACAGCTCTTCGGAGTGCTGCCCCGGCTCTACATCCCCGTGAGTGGATTCGTCGTGACGCCGGTCCTCGGCTGGTGGCGGTCGCCGAGCCCGGTCGGCGTCGTCGATCCGGGTGAGACGGCCCGGGTCTTCACCGTCCCCGTGGCGGATCTCACGGACCCGGCCAACCGTGCGACCGCGGTCCACCCGAGCGGTCACCGAGGCCCGGCATTTCTGGTTGAATCCGCCCTGGTCTGGGGTTTCACGGCCGGAGTGATCGACCGGATTCTGCACTTCGCGGGCTGGGAGCGCCCGTGGGACGCCGCCAAGCAGGTGCCACTCGACTGGCGCGCATGACACGCTGACTCCCGTGCTGCGCTGTCCGGCCCTGCCCGGACCCAGCCGAAGGAACAGGCCCGGTGACGAATCTGCGAGGCTATAGACGGTGAACGTGCTGGACATCCTGCTGCTGGCCGGCGCCGTGTGGTTCGCGGTCATCGGCTATCGCCAGGGGTTCGTCGTCGGCATCCTGTCGGTGATCGGGTTCCTGGGCGGCGGTCTCGTCGCCGTCTATCTGCTGCCGGTCCTGTGGGACCAGCTGACGAACGGCTCCGAGGTCTCATCGACGGCAGCCGTCGTCGCCGTCGTCATCGTGATCGTCTGTGCCTCGGTGGGGCAGGCGTTCACCACTCACCTCGGAAACAAGCTCCGCCGATACATCACGTGGTCGCCCGCGCGCGCCCTCGATGCCACCGGCGGCGCCCTGGTCAATGTGGTCGCGATGCTGCTTGTCGCTTGGCTGATCGGCTCCGCACTGGCCGGTACCTCACTGCCCACGCTGGGCAAGGAGGTCCGTAGCTCCTCGGTCCTGCTCGGCATCTCCCGGGTGATGCCGGCCCAGGCCTCCACCTGGTTCACGGACTTCTCCTCGGTCCTTGCGCAGAACGGCTTCCCGCAGGTCTTCAGCCCCTTCGCCAACGAGCCGATCACCGAGGTCCGGGCCCCGGACCCGGCGCTGGCAGGCAGCCCCGTGGCGGTAAGGGCCAAGAAGTCCATCGTCAAGGTCGTCGGTACGGCCCCGAGCTGCGGCAAGGTCCTCGAAGGCACCGGCTTCGTCTTCTCCGACCGCCGGGTGATGACCAACGCCCATGTCGTCGGCGGCGTCGATGAGCCGACTGTCCAGATCGGCGGCCAGGGGCGGCTGTACGACGCGAAGGTCGTCCTCTACGACTGGCAGCGCGACATCGCCGTACTCGACGTACCGGACCTCGACGCGAAGCCGCTGAAGTTCACCGACACCGATCGCGACGCCGGCACCGGGAACAGCGCCATCGTCGCCGGCTTCCCGGAGAACGGCTCGTACGACGTACGGGCCGCGCGCGTCCGGGGCCGCATCGACGCCAAGGGACCGGACATCTACCACCGGGGCACCGTCCGCCGCGATGTGTACTCGCTCTTCGCGACCGTCCGTCAGGGCAACTCCGGCGGTCCGCTGCTGACCCCCGACGGCAAGGTGTACGGAGTCGTCTTCGCGAAGTCGCTCGACGACCCCGACACCGGCTACGCGCTGACGGCCGACGAGATCCGCCAGGACATCGCGCACGGCCGCACCGCCAACCAGCAGGTCGACAGCCAGGGGTGCGCCCTCTAGTGCCGGGAGGGGCACCAGAGCCTCTCCGGCTCTGATCAGCCGGACAGGCCCCAGGCGCACTGCCCCGCGGCAGCCGGGAGAGTTGTGGAAGTCCCGCCCGATCGGTGAGTGCTCACCGGTCGGCCGAGGCGGACATCATCCGCGTGGATGGCGCAGCCGCGCCGAGACCCAGCGGGCCCGACGGCGCAGAATGCGTGGAATACCGAGCCGGGGATCATGCATATCGTGCACCCGGCCCTGGGGGCCGCCCCCCTCATGAGTGCTCGGACTCGCCGTGGCGGTCGAGCGACGGTTGCGTGCTGTGTCACCGAAGTCGTGCGTCCAGCCCATACCCCGACGTCTGCCCGTGCCTCATGGTCGGTAACCGCCCATCCGTCAGCCAATTGGCCTATGCGCCGGGCAATTGGCTGTTCGTTGGACAACTATGCCCGTGCGGCTACCGGTCGGGCTCGGGATCCTTGAGCCAGTTGATGAGTTCGGTCGAGAACCCGCCCGGATCCTCCTCGTGGGGGAAGTGCCCCAGACCGTCGAAAAGTCGCCAACGGTAAGGCGCTTCGACGTATTCGCCGGACCCTGCCGCGCTCCGCGTGCGGATCGCCGGATCGAGTGAACCGTGGAGATGCAGTGTGGGTACCCGCACCGGCCGCTTCATGCGCCGGTTGAACTGGATTCCGTCCGGACGTGCCAGGGAGCGCACCATCCAGCGGTACGGCTCGATCGAGCAGTGCGCCGTCGACGGGATACACATTGCGCGCCGGTAGACGTCGATTGCCGCATCGTCGGGGAACTCCGGGGTCCGGGGGCCCGCCCAGTCATGGATCAGCCGGCCCACCAACGCCGCATCGTCCGCGACGAGCTGACGCTCCGGCACCCACGGACGCTGGAAGCCCCAGATGTACGAGCCCGCGCGGGACTGCGCGAAGTCGGAGAGCATCGAGGAACGCCAGCGGCGTGGATGCGGCATCGAGGAGACCGCGAGGCGGCGCACCAGCTTCGGCCGCATCACCGCGGCCGTCCAGGCGAGATAGCCGCCCATGTCGTGGCCGACCAGGGCGGCGTCCGGTTCGCCGAGCGAGCGGATCACGCCGGTGATGTCGAGCGCCAGGTTGGCGGGGTCGTAACCCCGGGGCGTACGGTCGCTGCCGCCGACCCCGCGCAGATCCATTGCCACGGCGCGGAAACCGGCGTCGGCCAGTGCGGTGAGCTGATGGCGCCAGGTCCACCAGAACTGCGGGAAGCCGTGCAGCAGCAGCACCAGCGGCCCGTCGCCGAGCTCGGCGATGTGGAAGCGGGCGCCATTGGCCGCCACGTCCCGGTGGGTCCACGGCCCGTCGAGCCGCACGGGCCCACCGGAGCCGGCCGGGCCGGGCGAACTCGGCAGGTCGGAGGGGCCCGAGGGGCCTGAGCGGCCGGTCGAGCCCGAGGAGCCGTCCGGGCCCGCCTGGCCGTTCGGGCCTGCCTGACCTTCCGGGCCTGCCTGACCTTCCGGGCCTACTGGGCCGGATGCACTGGAATCGGGGACCGTCATGTGGACGAGCGTGCCACAGCGGACGCTTTGTCCTGGACCGGAGACTTCTCCGGGGCCTTGTCCGCCGACGTGCTGCCCACGGCGGCCGGACGGCTCGTCCCCGCCGCGACGGCGGGCCGCGGGTGCGGCTTGACGCCCTGCAGCACGGCCGCCGTCTGCTTGGCCGAAGCGATGGACTTCTCCGGCGGCTTCACCTTCTTGAGCTTGGCGATGGCGAACAGCGCGAGCAACGCCCCCAGCACGATGAAGGCGGCGCCCACGATCGTGAACGACACGGCGAGTCCGAGCCCCAGGTAGTGGATTCCGTACGCCGCCGCGAAGCTCAGCACCGGGATCGCGAACAGAATCAGCACACCCGCGATGATGAACGCCACGCTCCCGGTGACGCCGCGCTTGACGTCCTGCCGCACTTCGGCCTTGGCCAGGGCGATCTCGTCGTGCACCAGTGCGGACATCTCGGCCGTCGCCGCAGCGACCAGCTGCCCGAGACTGCGGTCGGCGCTGCCCGCGTTGTTGCCGGGGTCGCTCATCCCTGACTCCCTCTCCTGCTCTCCTGCTCAACACATCTGGTGTCAGATCATGCCGGACTGTCCGGCTTGCTGCTCGCTGCCCCCGCCAGTTGGGCAAGACGGCGGTGCTCGGCAGCCTTCTTCTCGTAGATCGCGGCCATCCGCAGGTGGTACTCCGGGTCGTCCTGCTCGTAGACGTCGGGCACGCCGTCCTCGTCCTCGTCGAGCTCCTCCGCCTCGTACAACGTCCGGTATCTGCGTACCCGGAGTTTGAGCAGTACACCGGAGAGTACGGCGGCTGTCAGGGAGCCGAGCAGTACGGCGGCCTTGATCTCGTTGGTCATGTCCTCGTCGCCGGCGAAGGCCAGTTCACCAATGAGCAGCGAGACGGTGAAGCCGATCCCGGCGAGCGAGGCAACCGCGAAGACGTCCCCCCAGGCCAGGTCCTTGTTCAGTTCCGCCTTCGTGAAGCGGGCGGCCAGCCACGTACCGCCGAAGACGCCCATCGTCTTGCCGACGACGAGCCCCAGGACGACACCGAGCGTCTCGGGCCGGGTGAAGACGTCCGCCAGTGCGCCACCGGAGAGGGAGACACCGGCCGAGAAGAGGGCGAACAGCGGCACGGCGATACCGGCCGACAGCGGACGGATCAGGTGCTCGATGTGCTCGCCGGGGGAGTGGGTCTCGCCGTCCCGCCGGGTGCAGCGGAGCATCAGGCCCATGGCGACACCGGCGATGGTGGCGTGGATGCCGCTGTTGTACATCAGGCCCCAGATGGCCAGGGCGAGCGGTACGTAGATGTACCAGCCGCGCACATTCCTGCGCAGCAGCAGATAGAAGACGGCGAGGCCGATGAAGGCGCCGATCAGCGCCATGAAGTTGATCTTCTCGGTGAAGAAGACCGCGATGATCAGGATCGCGAAGAGGTCGTCGACGACGGCGAGGGTCAGGAGAAAGGCGCGCAGCGCGTTCGGCAGCGAGGTGCCGATGACCGCGAGGACGGCGAGTGCGAAGGCGATATCGGTGGCGGTGGGTACGGCCCAGCCGCCCGTGGAACCTCCGCCGATCACGGCTACGAGTGTGTAGACGACGGCCGGAACCGCCATTCCGCACAGCGCGGCGACGACCGGGAGGGCGGCCGCCCTGGGGTCGCGCAGTTCGCCCGCGACCAGTTCCCGCTTGAGTTCGACGCCTGCGACGAAGAAGAAGACTGCGAGCAGCCCGTCCGCCGCCCAGTGCTCCACGGAGAGGTTGAGACCCAGCGACCCGGGACCGAAGTGGAAATCGCTGACGGCCGCGTAGCTGGAACCGAAGGTGTTCGCCCACACCAGGGCAGCTATCGCGGCGACCAGCAGGATGACTCCGCCGACGGTCTCGGTGCGCAGGGCGTCCGCGAGGTAGTTCCGCTCGGGGAGGGACAGGCGCCTGAGAAAGGTGCGTCGGGAGGAAGGAGGTGTGGGGGTTGGCGCGGCCACGAGTAAGGACCTCCGGGTCGGTACGGCAGCGATGGCATGACTGTTGCACTTGCCGACCAGACTTCCCGGCACACCCTGTGGAGATTTCTTATTGCTTTTTTGACGTGGCTGCCACTGTACCCGGGGTGCGCGGGGGCTGTATCCGGTGATCTTCAACTTAGACCGACCGGCACGTGGGGGTGGGAGAAGCGCGGGGCTGGGTGCGTGCTCAGCCCCGCGACGCCGCCTCCCATTTGCCGGTCGGTCTTAAATGCCCGAGGGCACCCGGCCCGTTGCCGGATGCCCTCGGGGAGGTACTCGCCGCGGTCAGTCCTCGGAGAAGGAGGACGGCAGCTGGGTCTGGATGAGGTCCATCACCGAGGAGTCGGCGGAGACCGTACGGCTACGTTGCCGAGCTTTTCGTTTTCACCATCTGCACCTTGACCTGCGGAAACATCGCTCGGACCGGCGTCGATGGCGCTCGTGATCTCGGGTGCGGCGGACTTTGACGGGTACGAGGACAGCACTTTCAGACCGCGCGGTACTCGCCGGTCTCATCCCAGTGCCGAATACGACGCATGAGCGCCGCGTACGCCCGCCCGCCGATCCGCTCGGACGCGCTTCGCAGCCTTGCTGACGACGTCGTGCACCGGGTACGTCTTGCCGTCCGCCTTGTAGTGACCGGCTTCACTGTTCGCCCGGACCATATCGATCGGGGGCACCAGACAACCGGCGACCGAGAAGGGATCGAGCATAACGTTCTTGATCGCGTCCCGGATGGCGTTGTCTACGACCTGCATGCTTGCGGGACGACCTCGCCGGTCTCAGCGTCATAGGTGCCCAGGTACCGGGCCAGCTCGCCCGGCTCGAACACGGCGTGTCCGTTGCGCTCATGGCGCCCCACCGCCAGAAAGGCGAGGCGCGGCCACTTCGGCGACTTCAGCTCGGGGCCGAGTGTGCAGGACATGAACGCCTCTTGAAGAGCTGCGTGAACGGCTGTTGGATGCCGCTGCGGTCGTTGGGGGTTTCACTGTTGTGGGGCGTCTCTTCGGCCAGGTCCCCGCGCTCTCCCAAAAAATGATCACTGCGATTCGGTCTGTTCGCGCAGTGTGCGACAAAGTCTGATGGCACGTGCTCAAGGTCCGCTGCCACGGGACAGCACACATGAAGGAACCCTCGCACTTGGCGGGGGTTCCTTCATACCTACCTTGGGGTGAGGCCCTGGGGCCTACTCCGAGTGGGTCGAGTGGGTCGGCTTCAAACTGTCAGCGATGCGACGCACGCTGTCTGAATCCGTGAGCGTCGTGACGTCGCCCAGCTCGCGGTTCTCGGCGACGTCACGCAGCAGACGCCGCATGATCTTGCCGGAGCGGGTCTTCGGCAGCTCGGCGACCGGCAGGATCCGCTTCGGCTTGGCGATCGGGCCGAGCGTGGCGCCGACGTGGTTGCGCAGCTCCGCGACGAGCTCGTCCGAGGCGGCAGCCGTACCGCGCAATATCACGAAGGCGACGATGGCCTGGCCGGTCGTCTCGTCGGCGGCGCCGACCACGGCGGCCTCGGCGACCGAGGGGTGCGACACGAGCGCCGACTCGACCTCGGTGGTCGAGATGTTGTGCCCGGATACGAGCATCACGTCGTCGACCCGGCCGAGCAGCCAGATGTCGCCGTCCTCGTCCTTCTTGGCGCCGTCGCCCGCGAAGTACTTGCCCTCGAAGCGCGACCAGTAGGTGTCGATGAAGCGCTGGTCGTCGCCCCAGATGGTGCGGAGCATCGATGGCCACGGTTCGGTGAGGACGAGGTAGCCGCCCCCGCCGTTCGGAACCTCGTTGGCCTCGTCGTCGACGACCGTGGCGGAGATACCGGGCAGGGCACGCTGGGCGCTTCCCGGCTTGGTCTCCGTGACGCCCGGCAGCGGCGCGATCATCATCGCTCCGGTCTCGGTCTGCCACCAGGTGTCCACGATCGGGCACTTGTCGGCGCCGATGTGCTTGCGGTACCACATCCACGCCTCGGGGTTGATCGGCTCACCGACCGAACCGAGGACCCGAAGACTGCTCAGGTCGAACTTGGCGGGGATGTCGTCACCCCACTTCATGAACGTACGGATCGCGGTCGGCGCGGTGTAGAGGATCGTGACGCCGTACTTCTGCACGATCTCCCAGAAACGCCCCTGGTGCGGGGAGTCCGGCGTGCCCTCGTACATGACCTGCGTCGCGCCGTTGGCCAGCGGGCCGTAGACGATGTACGAGTGGCCGGTCACCCAGCCGATGTCGGCGGTGCACCAGAAGACATCGGTCTCCGGCTTGAGGTCGAAGACCGCGTTGTGGGTGTACGCAACCTGCGTGAGGTAGCCACCGGAGGTGTGCAGGATGCCCTTCGGCTTACCCGTTGTGCCGGAGGTGTAGAGGATGAAGAGCGGCTGCTCCGCCTCGAACGCCTCGGCGGTGTGCTCGGCGGACTGTCGGCCGGTGATCTCGTGCCACCAGACGTCGCGGCCCTCGGTCCATGCAGTGTCCTGACCGGTGCGGCGCACCACGAGGACATGCTCGACGCTGTCGAAACGGGAGACGGCGTCGTCCACGGCGGGCTTGAGCGCGGACGGCTTACCGCGGCGGTAGCCACCGTCGGCGGTGATGACGACCTTGGCGTCCGCGTCCTGGATGCGGGCGGCGATGGCGTCGGCGGAGAAGCCGCCGAAGACCACCGAGTGCGCGGCGCCGATGCGGGCGCAGGCCAGCATGGCGATGGCGGTCTCGGGGATCATCGGCAGATAGACGGCGACCCGGTCGCCCTTGCCTACACCGAGCTCGGTGAGGGCGTTCGCGGCGCGGGAGACCTCGTCCTTCAGTTCGGCGTAGGTGATGGCGCGGCTGTCGCCGGGCTCGCCCTCGAAGCGGATGGCGACCCGGTCACCATGGCCGGCCTCGACATGGCGGTCCACGCAGTTGTACGCGACGTTGAGCTTGCCGTCCGCGAACCACTTCGCGAAGGGCGGGTTGCTCCAGTCGAGTGTCTCGGTCGGCTCCGTGGCCCAGGTCAGGCGACGGGCCTGCTCGGACCAGAAGCCCAGCCGGTCCGCCTCGGCCTGCTCGTACGCCTCCGCTTTGACGTTGGCATTGGCGGCCAGATCGGCAGGCGGGGCAAACCGCCGCTCCTCCTTGAGCAGATTGGCCAGGCTTTCGTTGCTCACGACATCTCCCATTCCCAGGGTGTCCGTTGTGTCCCGCGCATAGCTCATCAGGCCAAAGGCCAGGTGACAAGTGTCTGCCCGGAATTGGTTTAGACCTGTGTCTCGTGTATGGAGACACGGTTCCGCATCCAAGTGCGGTCCGGCGCAGTGCGGCGCAGTACGGAGCACGGCGACACGGAGCACTCGGAGCACTCGGAGTGGTACGGAGGCGGGACCACAAGGGTTCACGGACCGGGGGCGAATGTGGTTCAGACGCCGGTACGTTCCAACTCGCCGGAACCGGATGGATTGCCCGGGGCGGCGGCGGGCCTGGGGGTGTCGGCGTCGCCGGGGGAGCGGGAAACGGCCAAGGCATGGGAATCGGCCGAGGCGTGGGCGTCGCCAGGGTCCACACGGTCGAAGACCTCGTCGAGCGCGAGCCCGGCGCTCGCGCCCTCGGTCAGCAGATAGGCCTGCGCCTCGCCCACATGGAAGTACATACCGTGCAGTTGGAGCGTGCCCTCGGCGAGCCGCCGCGCCACCGATTCATGGGCCCGCAGATGGTCCAGCTGCTGGACCACATTGGTGAGGCAGAGCTGCTCCACCGCATCGGCCGGAAGGCGGCCGGAGATCCGGGCCCAGGCATGATGTCGGGACGCCATCCGCTCCAGGCTCGGCAGCCCGTGTCTCAGCCAGCGCCACAGGGACGTCAGCGGAGTGCCCGGGGCCGGCTTGGTGCCGAGCAGAGCCTGCATCGCGCCGCAGCCGGAGTGCCCACAGACGGTGATGGACTCCACCTTCAGCACATCCATCGCGTACTCGATCGCGGCGCCCACCGAGTCGTCACCCGACTCGGTGTCCGGCGGGGGCACAAGATTACCGATATTTCGCACGGTGAACAGGTCACCCGGGCCGCTCGCCGTGATCATGCTGGTGACCAGGCGGGAGTCGGCACAGGTGATGAAGAGCTGGGAGGGGCGTTGCCCCTCGCGAGCCAACCGGGCCAGCTCCTCGCGCACCAGCGGAGCGGTGTTCCGCTGGAACGAACTCAGGCCGCTGACCAGGCGGTTTCCGCCGGTCCGGCGCGGGGTGGCGGTGGGTGAGCCGGTCGAGCCGGGGGTGCTGTGGACTCCGGGGGCGTCGTGGGACGTGTCGTTGTCGGGGACGCGGTCCTTGATGTAACTGGATCCGGAGCCGGGAGCTGGGCCCGTGCCGAGGTGGCCGTGGTGGGTCTCGGGCGTCTGCTCGGGCCGGTCGTGGCAGTGATGGTTGCGCCACGGCGTCCAGGGGCGGCAACAGGAATGCGCCGCCGATGCGGGCTCGGCGATCCGGCCGCCGGACCTGCCGGTGAAGACGACCCGGCCGCCGTGGGCCGCCTGGGCAGTGCTCCAGTCCTGGATCGCCTCGTACGCCGCGTGGTCCATGAAGAAGCCGTCAAGCTCGACAACGGCATCCCCGTCCTGGGGCAGCTGGCCGAGCGTCCGGCTGAGCCGGGGCACCGCGAGAAACGTCAACTGGCCCCGTACGACCACCAGATGCTGGCCGCCGTGTTCGGTCACGGTGATCCTGGTCCGGGCCAGCCGGTGCAGGGAGACGGCCACCGCGGCCGCGATGCCGATCACCACACCCTTGAGCACGCCGAAGAGGACCACGCCAGTGATTGTCGCCCCGTACACCGGGAATTCCCGGTGCCTGTGGACATTGCGGATATGGGCGAAACTCACCATCTGGATGCCGACCATCATGACCAGCGCGCCGAGCGCGGCCAGCGGGATCCGCTCCAGGACGGAGACCAGCAGCCCGGCGGCAAGCACCACCCAGACACCGTGCAGCACGGTGGAGGCGCGGCCCGTCGCTCCGGCCCGCACATTCGCCGAACTGCGCACTGCACCGCCGGACACCGCCAGCCCGCCGACCAGCCCGGACAGGGCGTTGGCGATGCCCTGGGCACGCAGCTCACGGTCGAGATCGGAGCGTCTGGCGGGCGGGTCCGGTGGGGACGAAGAGGCGGGGCCCCGGGCCGGGGTTGAAGTCGAAACCGAACCCGAGGCCGAGGCCGACGTCAGGTCGGCCTCGGGTCGGGCGGCCGGTTGCTCGCCGGCGCGGTCGGCCGACAGCTTGTCCACGGCGACCGCGGCGAGCAGCGACTCCAGACTGGCCACCAGCATCATTGTGAACACGGCGGTGGCCAGGGCGAGTACGGGGCCGTGGGGCATCTCCGGCAGGGCGTGCGAGCGCCAGGACGGCAGATCGACCCGGGCGATCCCGGGCGCCGTGATCGCAGCCACCGCTGTCGCGGTCACCACTGCGGCGAGGGCAGCCGGAATCCGCCGTGCCACCCGGCCGATCCGCCCCGGAATCCGCGGCCACAGGATCAGGACGGTGATGGTCAGCAGGCCGATCAGCGGGGCGGCCGGACTCACCCTCCCCAGCTGGTCGGGGAGGGCGAGGGCATTGGCGACGGCCGAACTCTGAGGCGAGCCGCCGAGCACGATGTGCAGCTGGGCGAGTGCGATGGCCACGCCGATGCCGGCGAGGGCGCCGTGCACGATGGCGGGGCTGACGGCGAGGGCGCTGCGTGCCGCCCGCAACGAGCCCAGCAGGATCTGCAGAAGTCCTGCGCCGATGGTGATCGCGCAGGTGGTGCGCCAGCCGTAGGTCTGGATCAACTCGGCTGTGACCACGGTCAGTCCGGCGGACGGCCCGCTGACCTGGAGAGGTGTGCCGCCGAGTAGTCCGGCGACGATTCCGCCGATCGCGGCGGAAATGAGGCCTGCCTCCAGCGGGGCGTCCATGGCGACGGCGAGGCCTAGCGACATGGGGACGGCGAGCAGGAAGACCGTGATCGATGCGGACAGGTCGGCGCCCGCGATGCGGAATCGTCCGCGGCGCGGCGGTGGTGGGCTGTGCGGTCGTTTGATTCCCGAGGCGCGGGGTGGGCGCGAACCGCGGGATGTGCGGTCATGACGAGTGGGGACGCAAGCAGACATGTTCCCGTCTCCTCCGGGGCAGCGCGGTCGCGGAACGTGGGGGACGCGGCCGTGGGTCACGGCGTGCAGCGGCGGGATTTCTCAACTCTCAGTAAATAGATCGTAATGGAGAGTAAAGATATGTGTCCATGGTTGAGGTCAAATGGATCAGTTAGCCATCCATTCAGGCGAATAAGAAGCTTTTCATATGGATTGTCGTACTAATTTCGGCATAGCTGCATGCGATCTCGACCGTTCCGCGTCAGCACTTCAACGTAAATTTCCCCCAAGGAAGAGGGGGCGGATGATGGGCGCCACGGAGAGGGCCGCCGCGAAGGGGACCGCCGCCGAACGGGTCGCCCCGGGCGTCATGGCCGTTGTACTGACCACGGAGAGTCGCCGGCTGTTCCTCCGGTACGGATTCCAGGACCGGAGCCGCCGGCCCTGCCGCCGCAAAGCGAGACGCCGGAGCGAAGAAGAGCGTTCCCCGAGCCGCACCCAAAAGCCTGTCCTGGCTCATCGGTGACGGCTCCACCGCCTTCACGGGCAGCTGGCCGAAGCTGCCCGTGGCGCAGCGCCTGGCGCTCGGTCAGAAGCCCCCGCAGTTCATGCTGTTGTCGCGGGACGGCGCCGGAGAGGGTAGCCAAAAGCTGTTCCCGCACTTCCGTGAGGTGGGCGAGAGGTGTCACGCGAGCATGACGTATTTCCTCAGCGGCGTGTACCTGCTGCCGGAGGACATGCGGGACCTCGACGACCCGTCGAAGCGCGATGCCGGCAGCTCCCGACATCGGCTTCAACGGCACAGAGGGAATCCGGAACACCTTCACTCGGGTCCGCGGCGCCTGGGAGGACGGCGACGAGATCGGCACCCGCTTCAACGCCCAATTCTGCGGCCCCGACGGTAGCGCGGTCGGTCCAAGCCTGGAGTCACTCGGTGAATCGAGGCTGAGCCGGGACCTCGGGGGCGGAAGCGGACCGGGGGCCGGGGGTCGGCAGGGCTCATGGCGGGGCCGGTGCGGATCAGGTCGGCCGCTGGCTCGGGTGACGGCGTTCGGTGACCGCGCACGGCCACCGAACCGCACGCCCTTCAGCTGCGACTGCCGCTTGAGGGTGCAACGGAGCCCCGGCCGGAACGCGGGCATCCTCCCGGCCGGGACGCCGACGGATCAGGCAGGCTGAGTGGCGCCGTCCCGCACGTACCGCTCGTCGAGTACGAAGGCCGGGTCGACCTGGGCCGCCAGGTCGGCGCCCGTCTTCTCGTTGCCCCAGCTCTCCGCGTTCTTCAGATGGAAGTGCACCATTTGTCGCGTGTAGCGCTCCCAGTCCCGCTGCTCGTACGAATCCTCCGCGGCGTTCTGCAGTGCCTGCAGGGCCATGCGGTTGTCCGCCTCCAGCAGCTCGAAGGGGGCTGGCCTGCCCTTTTCCATGGCCCGTACCCAGTCGGAGTGCCCGACGCTGACCAGTAGATCGTTGCCCACCTCGGCGCGCAGGAAGTCCAGATCGTCCTCGCCCTGCACCTTGTTGCCGATGACCTTCAGCGCGACCCCGAAGTCCCGCGCGTACTCCTTGTACTGGCGGTAGACCGAGACGCCCTTACGGGTCGGCTCGGCGACCAGGAACGTCATGTCGAAGCGGGTGAACATCCCGGAGGCGAAGGAGTCCGAACCTGCTGTCATGTCAACGACGACATAGTCGTCGGGGCCGTCGACGAGATGGTTGAGGCATAGCTCGACCGCACCGACCTTGGAGTGGTAGCAAGCCACGCCCAGATCCGACTCGGTGAACGGTCCCGTGGCCATCAGCCGGATCTCCCCGTCGTCGAGCCGGACCGTGCGGGCGCACGCGTCGTAGACCGGGTTGTCCTCACGGACTCGCAGCAGCCGCGAGCCCTCGCCGGGCGGAGTCGTCTTGATCATCGTCTCGACGGAGGCGATGCGGGGATTGCTGCCGCGCAGATACTCCTTGATCAGAGGTAGTTGGGCTCCCATGGCGGGCAGCGCCGCAGCCTCGTGGTCGTCGAGGCCGAGTGCGGCCCCGAGATGCTGGTTGATGTCGGCGTCCACCGCGACGACATGGGCTTCATTGGCGGCAAGGTGGCGGATGAAGAGAGAGGACAGCGTGGTCTTGCCGCTGCCGCCCTTCCCTACGAAAGCGATCTTCATGTTCACCTAGGGTAGCGGTGTGATTGCGTTCTGCTGTCACGCTTCGTGAAGAAGGCCACTCCTGGGCGGTATCGGTGTAGGGGGCGCGTAGCCTCGCTACTTATGAGTACGACTGCCTCTGATCCGCTCGCCACCCTGGGCACCCTGCCGGGGGTCGCCGACGCGGTGGACTCCGTACGCAAGGCCGTCGACCGGGTCTACGGTCACCGCGTCATGCGGCGCCGCAGCAGTGAGGTCACCGCCGAAGCGGCGCTGCGTGGCGCCCGCGGCTCGGCGGCGCTGTCCGGCGCCGACTGGAATCTGGAGGAGGTGCGCCGGCGCACCGACTTCAGCGGTGACGGTGAGGCGCATGTGATCGGAGCGGCCCTGAGGCTCACCGCCGAAGCGGGACAACTGCTCTCTATTTGGCGGCAGTCGCCCCTGCGTGTCCTGGCGCGGCTGCATCTGGTTGCAGCCGGCGGCGCGGCGCCCGAGGATGCTGTCGGTCGGCCGCGACTGGCGGGCGAACCCGTGGACGAGCCGCTGATCGATGCGCCGCTGCCGGACGCCGAGGAGGTGGCCGGGCGGCTGGAAGGGCTCTCCGGATTGATCCTTTCGGGTACTGCGGCGCCCGCGCTGGTGACGGCGGCGGTCGTGCACGGTGAACTGTTGGCCCTGCGTCCCTTCGGTTCGTACAACGGTCTCGTCGCGCGTACCGCAGAGCGGATCGTGCTGATCGGGAGCGGGCTCGACCCTAAATCGATCTGCCCCGCCGAGGTGGGCCACGCCGAGCAGGGGAGAGTGGCGTACGTCGCTGCGTTCGAGGGCTATCTGTCGGGGACGCGGGATGGGGTGGCGGCCTGGATCGCGCACTGCGGGCGTGCCGTGGAGCTGGGCGTCAGAGAATCGACGGCGGTGTGCGAGGCGTTGCAGCGCGGAGCCGCGTAAGCAGGGCGACGGGTCCGCAAGGCTGGGTGCGGCAACTGGGTGCGGCTGACTTCACCGCGGTAACTCCACTGCCCGGTAAAAGGGTTGCGGCGGTACCGTCCTCGGTACCGCCGCTGGCATGTCTACCCAGTTACCATGCGTCCTCAATATGTGCCCATCAGGTCGGGGACTTTGCCCGTCCCTGGTGCGGCTGGCCCGTAATCGACGGGTCGACGTCGCGTGGGTGCTCGGTTTTCATGCTCGGTCCGTGGGGCCTTCTCTGCGTTATCAGGTAATCCTCTCGGACGTCCTTGGTCTCGCGGGCCGTTGAGTCCTTTGTACTCCAGAGCCGGGGTGAGCGGTAGTGCTGGCCATACTTCTTTACTTTTAGGTTCAATTACGGGCGAGTTGGACAACTCGGTTCGGCCGGATGAACTGGACTGATTGGTCGCCGTGCAAGTGATCGGCCGGGCGGCGGGCCCAGGGGGCGTCGGGGCGCCGCCCGGCTTGTACATCAGGCGGAGGTCGTGGTGGCGCGGCGGCGAGAGGTGTACCAGACCAGTCCCGCCGTGACGGCGGCTGCACCCAGCGCTGCCGCCGCGACCAACGCAGGGCGCGGCGGCAGCGAGAGCGTGGGCAGTCGCTGCTTGAGTCGGACCGGTCGGTCAAAGACGAGAATCGGCCACTCGCGGAGGGTCGCTTCGCGCCGCAGGGCGCGGTCCGGATTCACCGCGTGTGGGTGGCCGACCGACTCCAGCATCGGTACATCGGTCGCGGAATCGCTGTAGGCGTAGCAGCGCGAGAGGTCGTACCCCTCCGATACTGCGAGCGCCTTGACCGCCTCGGCCTTCGTCGGCCCGTACGCGTAGTACTCCACTTCGCCGGTGAAACAGCCGTCGTCACCGACGACCATCCGGGTGGCGACGACTCGGTCGGCGCCGAGCAGCTCGCCGATCGGCTCGACGACCTCGGCGCCCGAGGTTGAGACGATCACCACATCGCGTCCTGCGGTGTGATGCTCCTCGATGAGCGTCGCCGCTTCGTCGTAGATGATGGGGTCGATCAGATCGTGCAGGGTCTCGGCGACGATTTCCTTCACTTGCTGGACGTTCCAGCCCTTGCAGAGTGCGGAGAGATATTCCCGCATCCGCTCCATCTGGTCGTGATCTGCACCCCCGGCAAGGAACACGAACTGTGCGTACGCAGTGCGCAGTACAGCGCGGCGGTTGATCAGTCCGCCTTGGTAGAAGGACTTGCTGAAGGTCAGCGTCGAAGACTTCGCAATGACCGTCTTGTCCAGGTCAAAGAAGGCTGCTGTGCGCGGCAAGAAGCGGTTTTCCACAAGGCAGAGCATAGGGGCCCACCATTCGGCGTAAACTCCGGCGCGTGGGTTTGCCTGAGAAGGCTCTCGGGTACACCATGGAAGTCACGGATCGTTCGCGACCGTGCTAACCCGGTCCGGCTCCTCCCCCCCCGAGTCGGCCGTGGGGACGACCCCCGCTCTCCCCCCCGGCGGGGGTCGTCGCATGTCCGGACGCGTTTCTGTCGTTCGGAATCAAGCTTTTTGCCTCCGTTTAGGCCGCGACGGCCCGCTTCTCGTTCCGTCTTTCATCATCTTGACTCGTCACGGTGCGTAGTGGAAGTGCTGCTCTCCGGAAGTCGCCGGTATGAGCGACAGAGATATTCACAACGGTGGAGTTGTCCACAGTTTTTGAGCAAGATCCACACGATTTCCCGAAGCGCTGCACGGTGATTCCAGCCGCGAAGTCCGCGGGTTGTGGAATCGCCGATCTCGGAACGCTCCGAGATCACCGCGAACCGCGATGAAGGTGTAGTGAGAAGGGGGCGGAGATCGTGGCTGAATCCATCGCACGGGATCGTCTGCCGACCGCCGAAGAGCGGCGGGGCGGGCCGCTGATCGTGACCGAGGATGTGGAACTCCTCGACGACCTGTTGCGGCTGTGCGCGGCCGCCGGAGCGGAACCAGAAGTTCATCACTCATTGCCCGAACGCAGAGGCAGCTGGGAGCAAGCCCCGATGATTCTGGTGGGGGACGATGCCGCCCAGCGGTGCCGCGGAGCGGTGCGCAGGCGCGGTGTGATGCTCGTCGGCCGGGATCAGGACGCCCCGGATGTCTGGCGCCGCGCCGTGGAGATCGGGGCCGAATATGTGCTGAGGCTGCCCGATTCGGAGGGCTGGCTCGTCGATCAGATCGCCAATGCGGCGGAAGGCGTGGGTCGGCCGGCACTCACCGTCGGGGTGATCGGCGGACGGGGCGGATCTGGCGCATCCACATTGGCCTGCGCCCTCGCAGTGACCGCGGCCAGGGCCGGACGGCGGACCATGCTGATCGACGGCGATCCGCTCGGCGGGGGCATCGATGTGCTGCTCGGCGGCGAACGGGCCGATGGGATGAGGTGGCCGGATTTCGTCCATTCCAAAGGGCGGGTCGGCGGAGGCGCACTGGAGGAGTCCTTGCCCGCACTGCACGGTCTGCGGGTGCTCAGCTGGGGCCGCGACGACTGGGTGGCTATCCCGCCTCAGGCCATACAGGCCGTGCTGGCCGCCGCGCGCAGGCTCGGCGGGGTGGTGGTCGTCGATCTGCCGCGCCGGGTCGATGAGTCGGTGGCCGAGGCGCTCGCACAGCTGGACCTCGGGCTGTTGGTGGTCCCGGGAGAGCTTCGTGCAGTCGCGGCGGCGAAGCGGGTGGCGTCGATGGCCGGGATGGTTCTGGACGACCTGCGGGTGGTGGCCCGCGGCCCGTACGCGGCGGGCCTCGACGAACGGTGGGTGGCGCAGGCGCTGGGGCTGCCGCTTGCCGGTGAACTTCCGCTCGAGGCAGGGCTGCTGGCCGCCCAGGACGGCGGTGCACCGCCCGGCGGCAGTGCGCGCGGCCCACTGGCCAGGTTCTGCACGGCGTTCTGGGAGCGGGCGCTCGCCCCGATGGGTGCAGGTGGACGCGCCGGTGGGGGTGCGTCATGACCGAGACGCTGCTCGACGCCGTACGGCAGCGACTGGCGCAGAGTGGTGCGGCGCCGACCCCGGCCGGGGTCGCGGCGGCTCTTCGGGCCCAGGGGCGACTGCTTGGCGATGCCGAAGTGCTCGGTGCGGCCGATGAGTTGCGGGGCGAGCTGGTCGGGACCGGGGTGCTGGAACCGCTGCTCGCCGATCCAGCCGTGACGGATGTCCTGGTCTCTGCGCCGGACCGGGTGTGGGTGGACCGGGGCGGCGGGCTCGAACTCACCGGGGTGACCTTTCCGGACGTCGCCGCGGTGCGCAGGCTGGCGCAGCGGTTGGCGGCCGTGGCGGGGCGGCGGCTGGACGACGCCCAGCCCTGGGTGGACGCGCGGCTACCGGACGGCACCCGTATGCATGCTGTGCTGCCGCCGGTGTCGGTCGGCTCGACATGTCTGTCGCTGCGGGTGGTGCGGCCCAGGGCCTTCTCGCTGACGGAGCTGGTCGCGGCGCGGACCGTGCCGCCGGACGGTGACCGGGTGCTGAGGGCGTTGGTGGAAGCCCGGGTCTCGTATTTGATCAGTGGGGGGACGGGGGCCGGGAAGACGACCCTCTTGTCGAGCCTGCTGGGTGCGGTCGGGGCGCGTGAGCGAATCGTGCTCGCCGAGGACTCGGCGGAGCTGCGGCCGGACCACCCGCATGTGGTGCGCCTGGAGTCGCGCCCTGCCAACCAGGAGGGGGTGGGGCGAGTGACCCTGAGGGACCTGGTGCGGCAGGCGTTGCGGATGCGGCCCGACCGGCTGGTGGTCGGGGAGGTGCGGGGCGCCGAGGTCACCGAACTGCTGGCCGCGCTGAACACTGGCCACGAGGGCGGCTGCGGCGTATTGACCGAACTAACTCGTACGTCTTCGCAGGTCAGGCACTGTTTCTGCTAGCTTCCGTTCATGGCCGGTGAGCAACGTCCCGGAAGGGATCTGAGGAACTTCGTCCTGCCTGAAATAGGCAAATTGCTGGAGACAGGAGATCCCTGGGAGCCCTACCGACTGCTGGACCTGTTCGGGAGACCGGTCGAGCCGACAGTCGTCTACTTCAAGGACCTGCTGGCCGGCCCTTACTCGCCATTGACCCCACGCTCTTACGGCATGGACCTGCTCCGGTGGTGGCGCTACCTGTGGGCCTTCGAGATCGAGTGGGACCGCGCGACCCGCGAGGACGCCCGGGACTTCACCCTGTGGATGAAGCTGGCGGACAAGCCGGTACGCGTCCACTGGCGCCACCGCGGAAAGGACTCGTCTGAGATCCCCGCACCGTCCCGGAAAGGCGGGCCGGCGCCGGGAACTCCGAACCCGGTGACGGGCAAGCCCACGATCGGCAAGAAGTACGCCCCCACCACCCGGGCCCACTTCGAGACGGTTATCTGTAGGTGTTGTAGGGCGTGAGGCACGTACGAAGCGCGTGCCCAACTCTACGTCACTGAAAGGTATCTAATAGGTGACTGTCACATCTGTTACGTTCACCGGTATGCAGGCATTCAAGGCCGAACGTGCCGTGTCCCCCGGCGACGAGTCAGTGGCATGGGTGGTCGTCTCCGACTCCTACGAGCTCCACCAGGAGGCGTCGGCGTACTTGGCGTCGCTGCGGGCCCGGGACTGCTCGCCGAACACGGAGCGGGTGTACGCGGGCAGGGTCGCCCTGTACCTGTCGCACTGCGTTGCGAACGGCCTGGACTGGGCCGCGCCGGGGTTCGTCGCACTGACTCGGTTCCTGCACTGGTTGGTGAAGGAGCCTCTGCCGCTCCGGGGTCCGCGGTCCAGTGCGACGCCGCGCTACCGGGACAAGGCCACGGCGAACCAGATCCTGACGACGGTGGGCGAGTTCCTGAGGTTCTGCGTCCCCTTCGGCTGGGTGGCACCAGCGACGGCGTCGATGCTGTCCGAGACCAAGTACTTGTCGTTTCTGCCGCCCGGCTACAGCCCTGGCGAGGGCGGGCAGTTCCGCTCGGTAGAGGCCAAGACCATCAAGTTCCGGGTGGCGTTGCCGGGCTACGACTGGTTGAGCGATGAGCAGTTCGCGCAGTTGCTCGCCCTGACCGTCCGGGCACGAGACCGGTTCCTGGTCTATCTGCTGGGGGCGACGGGGATGCGGATCGGGGAGGCGCTGGGGCTGCACCGCCAGGACATGCACCTGCTGCCGGACTCATCAGGGCTGGGCTGCCACGTCTCCGGCGGGCACGTGCACGTGCGGCGGCGGATGAACAGCAACGGGGCCCTGGCGAAGGCCCGCAGCCCGCGGTGGATCCCGGTCGATTCGGACGTGGCGGGCCTTTATGCCGAGTACGTCTACGAGCGGGACCAGGTCCCGCAGGCCGCCGAGAGCGAGATGGTGTTCGTCAACCTCTTCCGGGCCCCGCTGGGGCAGCCGATGAAGTACCCCAACGTCAAGGACCTGTTCGACCGGCTGGCCGTCAAAGCCGGCTTCGCCGCCCGCCCGCACATGCTCCGCCACTCCGCCGCCACGCGGTGGAAGCGAAGCGGGACTCCGGATGACGTGATCCAGAACCTTATGGGACACGTCTCCCCTTCCTCGATGGCCCCCTACATCCACGCCACCGACACCGACAAGCGCGAGGCCGTCGAACGGCTCACCGCCCTGCGGAAGGACCGCGCATGACCAGCACTCTGGCGCTGGTCGAGCGCATCACGCCGGTCCCGGCGCAGAGCGATGCCAGGTTGGAGGAGTGGCGAACCTACCTCGCGGGGCGCATCGACCCCGACTGGCGTCCGAACGAGTGGGACATGGCCCTGTGGCTGTTCACCGGCGACGTCGACAACCCCCGCACCGTCGCCTACAGGTGCCGCACCCCCGAGTGCCCGCGGGTGAATGCTGCACCCAACATGAGGTGCAGGAGTTGCGAGAAGGCACTCGCACGCGCAGGGCTGAGCTCGGAGGAGTTCGACGCCGCCTACACTCCCAGTACGAGGCTCCAGGCTTACAAGCCCCTCACCCAATGTGCAGCCGGTCCTGAGGATGGTCGGTGCCAACGGCGAGTCGCGGTCCGCGGCCTCTGCAGGTCCCACTACAGCCTGTGGGTCGCGGTGTTCAAGCGACAGAGGCTGGAGGACTCCGACGAAAACATGGCTACGTGGGCGGCTACCACGCCGGGCTACGAGCCGCTGCCACCGTGCCTGGTGCTCGGCTGTTCGCCGGAATCCGCTGTCCGCGCACGCCTGTGCCCGACGCACTACTCCCGCTGGCAGGCCAGGGGGGCCGAGGCGCACGACTCGGTCGAGACCTGGGCAAGTCGCCAGGCTCCCTACATGACCGGCAACCAGATCTCCCTGGCCCCGTTGGTACCCGTGATGCGGCTCGAGGTGCTGTTCGCACTCCAGCAGCGGGACGCAGTCGGCCGGAAGCTGGATCCGCGGGCTGCCCGGTCGATCGTGTCCCAGCTCTTCGACCTGCCCAGCCTTGTCCTGGCCCCGCCGGAGAGCGTCGCTCGGGGTGCGTTCGGCCGCACCACAAGTGTCATCGCCCATGCCCAGGAAATGCTGCGTCATTTGCGTTCGGCCTTCGATGACTTCAATGGCATCGACCCCACACAGCGTGTTGTGTGGGACCTGCCGGCCCTCGGGATCGGTTCGGCGACCGGCATCCGGCCGCGCCGCAATGCAGGAACGGCGGACTTCACCGAAATCCGGCAACCGTGGCTGCAGGCGGTCATGATGCAGTGGGCCCGCAGCAGCAATCCCACTGGCGGCAAGCTGTCCACGAGAATGGCCGCCTGCATCGCGGCCTCCAGGGCCCTTGAGCTGCGGCCGGGAGGCGGCATGGACCCCGCAGCCCTGGGGTTCGCGGACATGACCGCCGTCGTTGCCGCCTTCCGCACGCTGCCCAGGAAGGACGGCCGTCCTTACAGCGAGAAGCACCGGCACACCGCGCTGTCGAGTTTCTGGCAGATCCTGGAGTTCGGCCAGCTCGCCGGAATGCTAAATACCCTTCCGGGGCTTTTCGGCCGCCATCCTGCACACCGGATCGCGTTGCCCGAGCCGAACGAAGATGAGATCGGCAAAGCCGTGCCCGAGTCGGTCATCGCCCAACTCGACCGGCAGCAGGACACGTTGGGAGATGGTCTTTCCCACGGTTCGATGCCTGCTGAAGAGGTCAAGGAGATGTGCCGCACCCTCTACGCGGTCATGCGGGACACGGGCCGCCGACCGAACGAGGTCGTCACCCTGAAGGTGGGGTGTCTGGAGTGGGTCGACGGCCACTACAACCTGATCTGGGACAACAACAAGGGCAAGCGCCTGCGGCGACGCCTGCCCATCGACATCGAGTCAGCGGAGATCATCCAACGGTGGGAACGCCGCCGCGCGGCATTGAGCGACTTCGAGCACGGTGACGGCTACCTGTTTCCTGCCGCAACGGAGCGCAAGGAGACGGGACATCTCGGTGCGGACATCCCTTCAAGGATGCTTCGCGCCTGGGTGGACGCCCTCCCGCAGTTGGATTCCGAGATCCTCGATGAAGACGGTCAACCGTTGCCGTTCGACCGGGCGTTGGTCTTCCCCTACGCCTTCCGGCACGCGTTCGCTCAACGCTGTGCGGACGCCGGGATCGCGCTGGACATCCTCAAGGATTTTTTGGATCATAAGGATCCAAAAACGACGATGGGGTACTACAAGGTCTCACTCAAGCGGAAGCGGGCAGCGGTCGAGGTGCTGCGCAAGCACGCCGTGGACCGTGGCGGACGTCCGGCGCCGATGCCGTCCAACGCCGCCTACGAGCGGAGTTCCGTGGCGGCGCCGTTCGGCGGTTGTGTTGAGCCCAGCAACGTCAAGGCCGGCGGGAAGGCATGCCCGCTCCGCTTCCGCTGCGCGGGCTGCGATTTCTACCGCCCCGACCCGTCCTACCTGCCTGTGATCGAGGATCACATTCGCACCATGAAGGCGGAACGCGAGACCGCGCAGGCGCTGGGTACTGCGGAGTGGGTGATCGGGAACATGAACGAGGAGATCGACGCCTACAAGCGCGTCGCCGCCAACATGAAGAGGAAGATCGAGGATCTGACCGCTGAGGAGCGGACCGAGATTGAAGAGGCGAGCAAGATCCTGCGCAAGACCCGCGCCTCGAACGGCCGCACCCTGCTCCCGCTGACCGTCCTCCAGCAGCCGGGCGGTGCCCAGTGAGCGGCAAGCGTGTCCCCGCCGAGGTCCTCAAGGCAGCCCGTCTCCGCGACAGCCAGACCAAGCGGACCAAAGTCCTGGCGGTACTGCACGACATGGTCGCCCGCGGGGAGCCCGTCACCTTCGCGGCCGTCGCCAAGACCGCCGGGGTGTCCAATTGGCTGGTCTACGCCGAGGGCGTCCGTGAGCACATCGACGCCGCACGTGCTCGGCAGGCCGTGCACCCGCCGAAGCCCAGCGCAGGGGCTTCCGTCAGCTCGGCGGGCTTGAAGACCGATCTGGCGCTGGCTCGCCAGGAGATCAGCGCACTGCGGGAGGAGCGGGACAAGCTCAAGGACGCCGTGCGACGACAGCTGGGGCAGCAACTCGACCAGGTCGGCACGGGCGAGCTGGTGGCACGTATCGACGAGCTCAGCCGCCAGAACGCCGAGCTGACCGCCGAGAGGGAAGCGCTGACTCGGGGCAAGGCCGAGTGGGAGGAGAAGCTTGCCGAGGCGGAGGAGGACCGGGACGCGGCTCGCGCGAGCCTGCGCAGGATGATGCGCAGGGAGAACACCAACCCGGATGCCCCCGAAGCCGGATGAGCCCTGTCATCGGGCGGAGCCGGTTCCCGCCGCCGAGTGGGAACGCCTTCGCAGAGCACCTCGTCACAATTTCTCTGAGCTGCGGTGATATCCCACAAACCGGAGCCGGTGGCGGTCTACCGGCCTGGCTCGCGGCCCGGAATCGCGGTTGCTGACCAGATCACTCCGTTACGAGCAGGCACTCGGCGAGCAGGTCGATGACGTCGTGCCAGGCGCGCTGCGCGTGCTGTGGGTGGTAGCCGACGCCGGGGACCACGGGGTGATCGACCGGCGGGTGGTGGAAGGCGTGCAAGGCGCCGCCGTAGACCACGAGGCGCCAGTCGACGCCTGCGGCCTGCATCTCGGCGGTGAACGCGTCCCGTTGCGCGGGCGGCATGATCGGGTCTTCTGACCCGACCCCGGCCCACACCGGGCAGCGAATGCGCGCCGCCTCGCCCGGTCGGCCCGTGGTAGTCGCGTTGACTGTCCCGATCGCGCGCAGGTTGACGCCATCGCGCCCGAGTTCCAGCCCGACGGCGCCCCCGGTGCCGTAGCCGACGGCGGCGATCCGGTCGGGGTCGGTCCGCGGTTCGGCGCGCAACACGTCGAGCGCCGCATGGCCGATGCCCCGCATCCGGTCGGGGTCGGCGAGCAGCGGCATGCAACGGGCCAGCATCTCCTCGGGGTCACCCAAATAGCGCCCGCCGTGAAGGTCGAAGGCCAGCGCTACGTATCCCAGCTCGGCGAGAGCATCGGCCCGGCGGCGCTCGACGTCGCTGAGCCCCATGCCCTCTGGTCCGAGCAGCACCGCGGGCCGGCGGTCGACACCGGCCGGGAGCGCGAGGTGCCCGATCATCGTCAGACCGTCGGCCGGGTACTCGACCGTGCGCGTTGTAATCGTCGTCATGAGACTGGACCGTAGTGACCGTCGAGCCCGGTCGGGCCGGTGTTCACCGCTGGCAGAACAACGCGGGTGTCCCTCTGAAATGCGGCGATAGCTCACAAGATCCGTCACAAACCCGGTTCCCGCGGGGGCATCGACGCCCAGCAACGTGCCTAACTTCCCTTAACAAGCAACAGGGGCCTGAACTGCATCAAGACTTGACAGCACTAGATAAAGACCGTGCTCCGGACTTTCTACGACTGGCACCTGGACAACCACTCCGGTGCTCTGCTGATCAACCCGTTCCCCTTGGATCGCTCGCGCCACCGCGGTCGGCGTCTGCCCAACGGCCAAGGCGAGGAACGCCGTCCAGGTGAGCGGACGAATTCACACCACAACCCGATGGACGAGTTCAAGAACGAGCGGAAGGGCCGCTACCGTCCCACCGTCCCCAAGCGGATTCCGCGGCGCATCCCCGAGGACAAGTACACCGAGGTCTTCGCCGGCCTCCGCTCGCACCGCGACCGGGCCCTGCTGGCCTTCTGGGTCTCCAACGGCGCCCGCGCAGAGGAACTCCTCAGCCCCAAGCAGGGCGACGCGAACGTCGGCCAGCAGACCATCGGCGTGATCCGCAAAGGCACAGGCGACTACCAGGAACTGCCCACCAACGTCGATGCGTTCGTTTGGCTGCGGCTCTATCAGGAAGAAGCCTGGAAGAAGGGCGTCCCACGCGGCCGCCACAGGCCGCTGTGGTGGACGCTACGGCGGCCCTGGCGGCCGCTGGAGTACGACGCGGCACGCATGATGTTCAACCGCGCCAACGCGCTCTTGGGCTCCAACTGGACCCTCCACGATCTGCGGCACACGGCGACGTTTTTGATGCTCGACGACCCGAACATGCCGCCGGTCTACGTCCAGCACATCCTCGGCCACAAGTACCTGTCGACGCTGGACATTTACAACCGTCCCTCCAAGGACGACGTCATCGCGGCAGGCATCGCTCACCACGCCCGCCAGGAGCACAAGAAGAACCATCCGCCTCCGGCGCCGGCCGCACCCGCCTACAAAACCGAGTCCCTCAACATCCTGTTTGGAGGGCCGGTACAGTGACGCAGGCCGCCTCAACCGCTGTGCTGCCGGAATTCCGCACCGTCATTTCGATGGGCAAGGAAGCGGCTGCACTGATCAAGACCTTCCCGCCCCGCCCGCAGTCGGCAACATGGCCGACTACAGCGGCCAGTCGTGAAGCGGTCCTGGACCAGCTTCGGCTTCCAGCATTTCAGTTTGGCCAACCCAACTCGCACAAAGCGCGGTTGGTCGGCGCGCGCGTGCTGCTGCAGTGGCTGGAGACGTTCCCCGGGGACAGCTGGCAGCGGCGCTGGGATGCCTGCCCGAGCTCGCCCTCTGCACAAGGCTGGGCAAGCCCAGTGCAGGCTTGGGCTCCGACCATTGGCAGGAACCCGACAGGGGCATCCCTTCGAGCCGGGATGTTGCTCCTGATCTGCGCGGATGTTATCCGGCCGAGCCTGCGTTGGCTCATGGACAACTCGTCTCGACACCTGCGGCCAAGCCTCGAATCTGTTCGCGACCCCGAGGGGTTCAGGACGTTGCTGGCGTCCCGCCCGCCGCACGAACGGGACACAAAGATGGCGTCGGAGGCGTTGAAGGCGCTGGCCCGAATCATGGCGGCCAGCGGGGGGAACGTCAGTGACATCGTCGTCGGGGATGTCCTCGCCCTGCTGCAGGAAGGACGCGACGGCACCACGGCGATCAGGCTCGCCTACGCCTGGCTCCGGGAACGGGGCCAGTTTCCCGCCAACGCTCCCGCGACTTTGCACGGGATCAAGGTCCGCAACGGGCAGTTGAGCCCCACTGAACTCGTCGACCGCTACAACCTGCAGTGCAAACCCATCCGCGATCTCATCGTCGCCTACCTGGCCGAACGCCAGACCGCAGTGGACTTCAACAGCCTGGTGCCTTTGTCCATGGCTCTCGCCAAGTTGTTCTGGGCGGACCTGGAACGACACCATCCGGGCATCGACTCCCTGCGGCTGCCCCGCGAGGTGAGTGATGCCTGGAAGGCCCGCATCGCGGTCAAGTCCGTCGCCCAGCGGAAGCCGGACGGGACGACTGTGATGATCTCCGCACCGCGGGGAAGCGCCGCCTCTGTCAAAAGCCTCGTCCGGACGTTCTACCTGGACATCGCCCAATGGGCCGTCGACGAGCCCGAACGCTGGGGCCTCTGGGCGGCACCGAGTCCGCTCACCGAAGCGGACTGCTCGGTCAAGAAGATGGAGCAGGACCAGAAGGTCAGGATGGACCGGCGAACCCGGGAGCGTCTGCCCGTCCTGCCCGCGCTGGTCCGCACGGCAAAACAGCAGTTGGACACTGCCAAGACTCGTCTCGAACTCATGGACAGCACGGCAC
Organism: Streptomyces sp. NPDC002785; assembly: GCF_040295565.1. NCBI lineage: Bacteria > Bacillati > Actinomycetota > Actinomycetes > Kitasatosporales > Streptomycetaceae > Streptomyces > Streptomyces sp. NPDC002785. Next base: position 49,653 of record NZ_JBEOVN010000002.1, read on the forward strand.
TGGGCGCCGAGTTCACCGCGCTCGGGGAGACGTTCACCCTTCCTCTCTCCACCGGGCGGTCCGATGGAAAGCCCGCCTTCGCCATGGACGGAACCGGGCGCCGCCGCCACCTCCGGGCGGAGGAGAAGAAGGCGTTCTGGGGCTGGGCGACCGTCGAGATCCTCAGGCACACGGGCATCAGGATCGAAGAGCTCCTGGAGCTCGGACACCACAGCATCATCAGCTACAAGCTCCCCTCCACCGGAGAAGTCGTACCTTTGCTGCAAATCGCACCATCGAAGACCGACCAGGAGCGACTGCTGCTGGTCACCCCGGAACTGGCCGATGTCCTCAGCACCGTGGTCATGCGCGTTCGTGGCAAGGACGGCGCCGTTCCCCTGGTATCCAGCTACGACTCCGGCGAGCGCGTCTGGAACCCGCCCATGCCGCTTCTCTACCAGTGGCAAACGAGCGGGACGAACCGCTCGGTCTCCGAGAACGTGATCCGCGCGTCGCTCAAGGAAATGCTGGCCGCCTCCGGAATCACCGACAACTCCGGAGCACCTCTCAACTTCCAACCGCATGACTTCCGGCGAATCTTCATCACGGACTCGATCCTCAACGGGCTGCCGCCGCACATCGCCCAGGTGATCGCAGGCCACGGCAACATCAATACCACCATGGGGTATGCGGCGATCTATCCGACCGACGCGATCGAGGCACACCGGGCCTTCATCGCGCGCCGCCGCAGCCTCAGGCCCTCCGAGGAGTACCGGTCCGTCACCGCCGAGGAATGGGAGGAATTCCTCGGGCACTTCGAGCGCCGGAAGCTCGCCTTGGGCCAGTGCGGGCGCGCGTTCGGGACCGACTGCCAGCATGAACATGCCTGTGTTCGTTGTCCCGTATTGATCGTTTCGCCGGAGGAGCGACCGCGCCTCGAGGAGATCCGCGACAACCTGAGCGACCGGATCGCCGAAGCCGAACGGGAAGGTTGGCTGGGCGAAATCGAAGGCCTGCAGGTCAGCCGCGCTGGCGCCGAGGAGAAACTGGCGCACCTTGACGCTGAACAGCTCCGCCGAAAGACAGTCGATCTCGGAATCCCCACCTTCAACCAGATCGCCGCCCGCATCATGGAGGGGAACGATGAATGACCCGCCACGGACTCCCGGAGACACAGTGATCGCTGACCTTCGACGCCAGGCCGAGGCCGATGCCCTTTCGGTCGCCGCTCTTGCCTCGGAGCTGATCCGCACTCCTTCACGAGGCGGGATCGACGACTACGAACCTGTACTGACCATCGTGGGAACGTGGCTCCAGGCCAGACAGCTTCCGCACCGCCGCCTTCGCAACCCGGACGGCGACTCCGTCGCCGTCCTCATCGAGATCCCCGGCGGCCGCCCCGGCCCCACCTGGGTTCTCGACGCCTGCCTCGACACCGCCCCATTCGGCGACGAGGCCGCATGGAGCTTCGCGCCGACCGTCGGCGACGTGACGCCCGCCGGAATCCTGCGGGGCCGCGGAGCGTCCGACTCCAAGTCCGCAGCGGCCATCTTCTGCCACATCGCCGACGCCGTCAGCCGCCAGGCCAGCCAACTCGCAGGCACCCTAGTGGTGTTGCTCGACGTCGACGAACACACTGGCAACTTCGGCGGGGCGGTCGCCCTCATGCAGGCCATCGACCCCACCTCCATCGCCGGGGCAATGATCGGCTACCCCGGACACGAAGAGGTCGTAATCGGCGGCCGCGGCGTCTACCGCGCCCGGCTCCATGTTCATGGCACAGCCGGCCATTCCGGATCTTCCAAGCCGAGCCCTTCGAACGCCATCAGCCGGGCGGCTCGCCTGGTGACCCTGCTGGAGAACCAGCCGCTGCCAGCCCCGGCCCCAGCCGGTTTCCCGCAGCCGCCCAAACTGACCGTCACCGAGTTCCATGGCGGAGAGGGCTTCACCGCGGTCCCCGACCACGCCGTCATCGGTATCGATATCCGCCTCACCGACGTCCTCGACGCGAACGCCGCCGAGGCAATCATCCGCAAGACAGCCGCTCAGCTTGACGCACAGCTTCCCGCCTCCCGCCCCACCGAGCTCACGAGCGTCCTGTCCTGGCCGCCCTTCCGACTCGACCCCACCGAACAGCCCGCCGCCGCCCTCCTCGAAGGCGCCATCGCAGCCGGGATCATTCCCCAGACCAAGGTCGCGGGCCCATCGAATATCGGGAACCTCTTCGCCACCCAGAAGATCGCTACGACTGCCGGATTCGGCCTTCCATACACGGGTCTGCACGGGACCGATGAACAAGCCGACCTCTCCGCACTTCCCGCAGTCCAGGCCGCCTACCACCATGCAGTACTCACCCTGATGGACCTGCAGGCTTGATGTCCTGCGGGCCAGAACCGATCCTCAGACATCTCCTTGATCAAGCCTGAGACGAGTCCGCGTCGCCGCCTACGGGCGGGCTGTCCTGCTCGTCCTCGTGCTTCGAGCGAGACCTGCGAATCTCAACTCGCCTCTCAGCCGCAGGTCCAGTAGGTCGGCCCGAGCGGGCCGGCTGCCACCCGCCACTGGCCGAAAGGAGGACAGCGCAGCCGGCCGGTCGGGAATCAGGGCAGCCCGGGCGTCCCGATCGTGCTCGCCGAAGAAAAGATCATTAGCTTGCTTCCAGTAGCTGGTGGACGCGCTCACCTACGCGCATGAAAGTCTGCCTGCCTGCCCCTCCCGTTCGCGAGATGATGCCCGTGGGAGCCGCCTCCTTGAGTGCGGCCAACCCTCGAACCGGGAGAAGCACATGGCAATTGATCAGAAACTCATGGGGTTCTCGTCCAGGACGTAGCGGACGTGCGGGCCGCCGAAGTAGCCGCGGATGATGTGTGGCTGGCGCTGGCGTCGGCGGAAGAAGCGGCGGGTCTCGGCGGCGAGTTCGGTCTGTTTCCGGGCTCGGTGCTGCTTGGGCAGGCTGTGCTTGAGGTCGGCGTTGACCAACTCGTCGGGGTTCAGCTCGGGCGAGTAGGCGGGGAGGAAGTGCAGCTCGACTGCTTCGGGGTGGGCGGCAAGCCAGTCGCGGACCTTCTTGGAACGGTGGGCGGAGTGCCCGTCGACCACGAGATGGACCTTGTGGTCGAAGTGGCCGGCGAGCCGGTCGAGGAAGCGGCACATCACCTCGGCGGTGAAGCTCTCGGTGAAGACCATGAAGTGCATCCGGCCCTGGTGCTGATCGCGGACATCGCGTTAACCGAGAACCGGTTCCCGCTCCGCCGCACGACGGGAGTCTTCCCCTTCTCGCCCCAGGTGCGGCCGGTGACCTGGTCGGAGCGGATGCCGACCTGGTCGGCGAAGAGGATCTCACCGCCGTCGGCCTTCGCCTTCGCGCGGATCTTCGGCCAGGTCTCCTGATGCCAGCGCGCCACGGCCTCCGGGTCCTGCTCGACGGCCCGCTTGTCCGGCCGCTGGAACGACAGCCCCCACCGCTTCAGGTACTTGCCCACCCCCGGTTCAGTCAGCCTCACCCGGTACAGCTTCGCGATCAGGTCACCGATCAGCCGCCGCGTCCACAACTGCCCGCTCAGCCCCACGTCGCAGGGCCGATGGTCGAGGACCGCCTGCCGCACGGCGGCCTGCTCGGCCTCCCCGAGCACCTGATGCACCCCGACTGGCTTGCCGCGCGGCTGCATGACCAGCGCCTCCCGACCGCCGGCCTGCCACTTCGCCCACCAGATGTCGACCGCCTTCAGCGACACCCCGAACACCGCCGTCACGTCCTCACGACCCCGCCCCGCCACCAACGCGGCCACCGCCCGCAGACGCAAGGCCTCCTGAGCCGACGGCGACAGATGCCGCGCGTCCCCCACCAGATCGCTCACACCCAGCTCAACGACCCAGAATCACAAGCGTTTCGGATCAATAGCTCAGGAGACGCTCAAACAGCCCACGGCACGTCAGATAGGTCGGCATCATTGGTGGATGCTGACAACAGGACGGCGCCGCGAGCGGCGCAAGTGGCAGGCTGTAGCCGCCGCCTGCGTGTTGCTAATCTTGGCCAGCCTGACCTTCACCATATGGGCCATCGTCACAGGCAAGGAGCACGAGCCTCCCGATACTGCAACCCTTCTGGGTGTCCCGATAGGCGTGATCGGTCTGATGATCGCAGTCGTCGCGATGCGTAAGCCGGTCGAGGACAACGGTGCCCAACTCGCACGTGCCTGCGCTGTCGGGCTCGCCAGGCAAGTCAGGGACGGGGAAAGCCAGGTGTGGTTGCAGTTGCTTGGTGCCGATACCCGGCGCATCAACCTCACCTACGTACTGCAGTCCACAACCACGCGGGTCGCGATGGCTCCGCCAGCCGGACGAACCTTCACCAAAGGGCCCGCAACCGTGCCCGATGTACGTGAGTACTTCCAAGCCACTGAGCCCCGGCGTCTGGTCATTACTGGGGCCGCCGGAGCGGGAAAGACCGTCCTGGCCCTGGAACTCATGATCGCTCTCATAGACCACCGTTCCGAGGACGATCCTGTTCCGATCCGGATCTCGCTCGCTCAGTGGGATACCGACCAGCCCTTGAGCACCTTGCTAATGCAGCGTCTGACCGAGGCCTATGAACTGTCTTCCAAGGAGGCCGCCGGACTGATCGCTCATGGAATGGTGCTGCCAGTCCTGGACGGACTGGACGAGATGGACCCCCTCGCGAATGGCACCCCGAACCCAGAAGCGCCCCGCGCCCGCGCGGCTCTGAATGAGCTCAACCGCTACCAGGACGGCCTGAAGGCGGGCCCTGTCGTACTGACCTGCCGAACCGGGCACTACGACGCACTCGCCCTCTCCCCTAACTCACGGCTGCTCGACGCTGCCCGCGTCGCCATCGCTCCCATCGACACCCACCGCGCCATCGACTACCTCCGTAGCCGGATCCTGGACGCACCCCGCTGGCAGCCCTTGATCGATCAGCTCGACACGCAGCCCGCCAGCCCACTCGCTGCCATCCTGTCCACGCCCTGGCGGCTGTGTCTGACCGCCACCGTCTACCACCACGAAGGCGACCCGTCAGACCTCCTCCACCACGCCGACGGGCACGACCTCGACCAGTACCTTCTGAGTCGATACCTTCGCGCCACCATCACCAACTCCCACGCCCCCCATCGCTACCAACCCGACGACGTTCACCGCTGGCTCAACCACCTCACGAGCCACCTCGCAGGCACTCCCACAAGGGCCCCGGCCACCGACATCACCCTCCACCACCTTTGGCCCCTCGCTGGCACCACCCGCGTCCGCATCACGGACTTCGCTGTCACCGTCATCCCCTTCGCGTTTGTCGAGATCTTCTTCGTCAAACGGGCCCCCGGGCCCCTCATCTCCTTCGCATTCATTGCGGTGCTCGCTTGCTTCGCGGTCTTCCGCCCGACACCCCAGCCCAACCGCCTACGTGTTAGCTGGGGAAGACCCGGACGCCGGTCCGCTCGCCGGTTCTGGGCCAAGTTCAAAATCTGGTTGACCGTCACCTTCGCTAGCCTGACACTCGCGATGTTGGCCATCGACCATGTTTCATCCGGGAGCGCTCACACACCTGTGACCGAAGTTGGACTTCTCTCTCTCCTATATGGGCTTATGGCTGGCACCGTCTCGGGCTTGATGGAGGGGTTGGCAGGCGGATTCGCGACTGGGTTCAAGACCTGGTTCAGAGCCTGGTTTGCGATCGGTCTATTGGTCGTGGGAATCTCGGGTTGGCTGGAATTCGGGTCTCAGCTCTGGAGCCAGTCCGGGGAGAATTTTGGGCTCGGGTTCGGAACGTGCCTCATGATCGGGCTTTTCGGCGGGATCACGGGTGGATTCATCCGGGGGGTCAGAGGGGAGCCAGTTACGCTGGCACGTCCTCGGGAGATCATCCGAGGCGATATGGTCTACGGGCTCCTAATCGGACCCCTGGCCGGGCTTCTGGTCGGACTCCTACTCGGGCTCCCGGGCGGCCTTCTGCTCGCACTCATCTCCGGACCTCTGTATGGACTCAAGTCCGGACTCATATTCGTATTCACAACCTTATGTTTGCTAGGAATTGTCGTTGGGATCGCAACCGGGTTCGCGCGCGCGGCGCGGAGGTACGGAGTATTCCTGCTGTGCTCCCGAAGCAAGCTCCCTTTCCGCCTCGGAGCGTTCCTCGACTGGGCCGTAACCGCCGGCCTTCTTCGTTACAGCGGGCCCGGCTACCAGTTCCGCCACCGCGAACTTCAGCAGTGGTTCGCCGATAACCCTAGCCCTCTCCCTCGCTATTGAACTCCGACCTCATGGCTCGCCTGTCGCGCCCCGTTATCCCTTTCGCGGTCCTGCAACGGGGCCGCTGGCCTCCGGGTCCGATATGACTGAGCCTTTTCCATCTTGATCAAGTGGTGAGTTCGAGGGCGACGACGGCCCGGACGACGGCGCAGCTACTGCAATTGGGACCGCCATCGGCGACCTCTGCGGTGCGGTTGGCGGAGTCCCGACGGCTCGGCTCAACTTAGTTCGGAGAAGGGACAGTTCACGCCAATGCTGCCGAGCACGTCCCGGCCCGCCTTGAAGCATTGGGGACGGCGGCAGGACTGGACCGGACGGCACTTCACAGCCAGTTGGCGGCCGCGCTGTCGGTGGTGGTCCATCTCGTACGGGACCGGGCCGGGCAACGGCGGATCGCCGAGGTGCAGGTCCTGGAGCGGGATGCGGCTGGGCTGGTGGTGACCGTGCCGGCGCTGCGTTGGGGTGCCGACGGATTTGTGCAGGAGCGGGGCTGGGAACGGCTGCGGTCGCTGATCGGGGGTGCGTTGTGACCGATGGCGCGACGGTGGGTCTGTCGGCTGGTGCGAACTGTGCGGCGGTCTTGTGCGTCGGGGTGGCGGCCTGGCTGGTGGTGGTGCAGGACCAGGGGCGTCGGCGAGCGCGGGTGTTGTTCGTCGACGGGGTGGTGGAGTCGCCGTTGCGTGAGCGCTGGGAGCGCATTCGGGCGTGGTTCCAGGAGCGGTTGCGGGCGCGGCGGGAGTGGCTCTGTCTGCCGGTGGCGCTGACCATCGCCGTGCTGGGGGAATCCGTGCTGCCGGTGCTGGCGGTGGCAGTAGCGGTGCCGCTGGTGCGGCGGTGGCTGCGGAGACGGGCCCTGACGCAGGAGCGGGAACGCCGGGCCGATGGGGTGGTGGCGCTGTGCGGTGCCGTCGTGGGTGAGCTGCGGGCCGGGCACGAGCCGGGGCAGGCGTTGCTCGTCGCTGTCCGAGGGACCGGGGTGATGGGAAAGGCGGAGGCCGGTGTGTCCGCCGCCGCGCGGTTCGGCGGCGATGTGCCGGGGGCGCTCAGGCAGGCGGCTCGGGAGCCGGGTCTGGACGGGCTTGCCGGGGTGGCGGCCTGCTGGCGGGTGGCTGTGGACGGCGGGGCCGGGCTCGCGGCGGGCCTGGACCGCCTGGAGGGGGCGCTGCGGGCAGAGCGGCGCAGACGGGAGGAGTTGCGGGCCCAACTGGCCGGTGCCTGGTCGACGGTGGCTGTGCTGGCTCTGCTGCCGGTGCTGGGCCTGGGGCTGGGAGCGGCGCTCGGAGCCGATCCACTGCGGGTGCTGCTGCACACGCCCGCCGGGCTGGTCTGTCTGGTGGCGGGTGGGTTGCTGGAGGCGGCCGGGCTTTGTTGGGCCGGCCGGATCGTACGGGCGGGGGAGGCGGCATGAACGGGGTCACCGGCGAAGGCGCCCACCGGGCGGCGGCAGTCTGGGCGGTTCTGGGCATGACCGCGTATCTGGCCCTTGCGCTGGCGGGACGGCGGCGGAGGCGGACGGTACGCCGTCGGGGTGCGGTGCTGCTGGCCATCGGCCCGGAGAAGCGTCGGCGCGGGCGGACGGTGCACGGCGCACGAGTGAAGGAATGGATCGCGCCGCTGGGCGCTGTGGCGATCGGCTGGGTCCTGATCGGTGGCCTGCCGGGGTTCGCGGCCGGGCCGGCAGGGGCGTACGGAGTCTGGAGGTGGCAGCGGGCGCGGCGCAGCCGCGAACCGGGCGCCGGTGCTGCGGAAGCGACGCAGGTCGTACGTCAACTTCCTTTGGTGGCGGACCTCTTGGCGGCCTGCATTTCGGCCGGAGCCGGGCCCCGAGAGGCAGCGGAGGCGGTGGGGGAGTCGATGGGCGGACCGGTCGGCGTGCGTCTGGCGCAGACGGCGGCGGAGATCCGGCTCGGTGGTGAACCTGCAGTGGCCTGGGGGCGCTTCGGGGAGATACCGGGCGCGGGGGCGCTGTCCCGCTGCCTGGACCGGGCGGGATCGACCGGGGCTCCGGCGGCGGAGCCGGTGGCGCGGCTGGCCGAGGCGATGCGGGCGGAGCGGGCGAGCGCGGCCGTGGCGCGCGCCCAGCGGGCAGGCGTGCTGATCACCGCACCGGTCGGGCTCTGCTTTCTGCCCGCTTTCCTGGCGGTCGGAGTGGCGCCGGTGGTGATCGGTCTGGCGACCGGCCTGCTTCACGCCGGATGACAGAAAATTTCTGGCGAGTATCTATTCGATATGAATTACGCATTTCACGGGGGTTGAAATGGTGCAGCGAATCAGGGGCTGGGTGCGGAGTATGGTGCGCCGAGTCCGGTCGGACAACGGAATGACGACATCCGAATATGCGGTGGGGACTATCGCGGCCTGTGCGTTCGCGGCGGTTCTCTACAAGGTGGTCACCAGCCAGCCGGTCATGTCCGCACTGCAGTCACTGCTCAAGGAAGCGCTCGATGCGAAGTTCTAGGAGCTGTTCCGGGGCACGCGCCGGAGGTCGTTCCGGGACCGTGTGCGGGGGCGGAGACCGGGGTGCGGTGACGGCGGAAGCGGCCATGGCGATTCCGGTGCTGGTGGTGTTCGCCCTGGCGCTGGTCTGGGCGTTGATGGCCGTCTCCGCCCAGATCCGGTGCGTGGACGCGGCCAGGGCCGGGGCGAGGGCGGCGGCCCGCTCGGAACCGGAGGCGCAGGTGCTGGAAGCCACTCGTTCGGCGGCACCCGGCGGGGCCGAAGTCGCGATGGAGCGGGCGGGGGAACTGTGGCGGGTACGAGTGGCCGCACCGACGCCCGGACCCGGCCCACTGGCCCTCGAGCTCCATGCGGAGGCGGCAGCACTGGCTGAGGACACGGTGGGGGTGACGCCGTGACCGGGACAGGAGGGGGAGCCCGGAAGGCCGTCCATGGGTGGCTGCACAGGAGCTGGGATCGTGGGCGGAATCGAGGGCGGGGTCCGGACCGGGACAGAGGCCTGGCGACGGTGTGGGTGGCGATGACCACGGCCGCGTTGTGCGCGGTGTTCGCGGTCGTGCTGGCGCTCGGACAGGTAGTGGTCGTTCGGCATCGGGCCGGCGGTGCGGCGGACCTGGCAGCTCTGGCCGCGGCCGACCGGGCCCTGCAAGGGCCCGAGGAGGCGTGCGGGGCGGCCGTGGAGGTGGCTGCGGCGCAGGGGGCGGTGGTGGTGCGGTGCACGGTGCGCGGGGAGATCGCCGATGTGACGGCCCGGGTGAGTTCCGGGCCGTACGAACCGGCGGTCAGGTCCCGGGCCGGCCCTCCGGCGGCTGCTCCCGGCTTTCCGGAGCCACCGCCTCCGACGGCTCCGGAGAGCTCGGCTCCCCGGGGTCCGGCGGCGCGGACCGGAGGAGTTCGCTGAGGAGGCGCACGGCGCCCCGTTTGTGCAGCGGATCGTTGCCGTTGCCGCACTTGGGGGACTGGATGCAGGACGGGCAGCCCGCCTCGCATTCGCAGGACGCGATGGCCTGGCGGGTCGCGGTCAGCCACGTACGGGCGGTGTGGAAGGCCCGCTCGGCGAATCCGGCACCCCCCGGATGACCGTCGTACACGAAGACCGTGGGCAGCAGGGTGTCCGGGTGCAACGGCACGGAGACGCCACCGATGTCCCATCGGTCGCAGGTGGCGAAGAGCGGCAGCATCCCGATCGACGCGTGCTCCGCGGCGTGCAGGGCGCCGCCCAGGATCTCCGGGTTGATACGGGCGGCGTCGAGCTGGTCCTGCGTGACCGTCCACCACACGGCGCGCGTGCGCAGAGTGCGGGGCGGCAGATCCAGCTTGGTCTCGCCGAGGACCTCGCCGGTGATCATTTTGCGACGCAGGAAGGAGACAACCTGGTTGGTGACTTCCACGGAGCCGTAGCAGAGCCGGCCGTCACCCCACGGGATCTCGGTATCGGTTTCCAGGATGGCGATGGCGGTGGTGTCGCGCGCGGTCGTCGAGTACGGCGGGTTGGCCTCTTCGACCAGGGCCACCGAGTCCTCCAGATCCAGCTTCCGGATCAGATAGGTGCGGCCTTGGTGGAGGTGGACGGCACCTTCGTGGACGGCAGTGTGCGCGGCCGATTCGTCGACGGTGCCCAGAAGTCGGCCGGTGCCCTCCTCGACGATCTGGACGGGGCGGCCGCCCTCGCCGCGGATATCGGTGAGATCGGCGGCGCGCTCACGGCGGGTCCAGTGCCAGCCCGATGCCCGTTTGCGCAGCAGTTTCGCGGCCTCCAGCTGCGGCAGCAGTTCGGCCACGGCGGGACCGAAGAGCTCCAGGTCGGGCTCGGTGAGAGGGAGCTCCGCAGCGGCGGCACACAGGTGTGGGGCGAGGACGTACGGGTTGTCCGGGTCGAGAACGGTCGACTCCACGGGCTGCTGGAACAGTGCCTCGGGATGGTGGACGAGGAAGGTGTCCAGCGGGTCGTCGCGGGCCACCAGGATGGCCAGGGCGCCCTGGCCGGAGCGTCCGGCGCGGCCTGCCTGCTGCCACAGCGACGCCCTGGTACCGGGATAGCCGGCGATGACGACGGCGTCCAGGCCGGAAACGTCGACGCCGAGTTCGAGGGCGGTGGTGGCGGCCAGGCCGAGCAGTCGGCCGGAGTGCAGGGCGCGCTCCAGGGCGCGGCGTTCCTCGGGGAGATAACCCCCGCGGTAGGCGGCGACCCGGGCGGGCAGGGAGCGGTCCACCTCGGCGAGGCGTTCCTTGGCGATGACGGAGATCAGTTCGGCGCCGCGCCGAGAGCGTACGAAGGCGACCGAGCGCACGCCCTGGACGGTCAGATCGGTGAGGAGGTCGGCGGTCTCGGCAGTGGCGGTGCGGCGGACGGGTGCGCCCTTCTCGCCGTGCAGCTCGGTCAGGGGCGGCTCCCACAGGGCGAAGACCATTTCGCCGCGCGGCGAGGCGTCGTCGGCGACCTCCCTGACCGGGAGACCGGTGAGGCGGCCCGCCGCGACGGAGGGTTCCGCCGCGGTGGCCGAGGCGAGGAGGAAGACCGGATTCGCTCCGTAGCGGGCGCACAGGCGGCGTAGCCGGCGCACTACCTGGGCGACGTGGGAGCCGAAGACACCCCGGTAGGTGTGGCACTCGTCGATGACGACAAAGCGCAGGGCGCGCAGGAAGGAGGACCAGCGGGGGTGGGACGGGAGGATCCCGCGGTGCAGCATGTCGGGGTTGGTCAGGACGTAGTTGGCGTACTGGCGCACCCACTCGCGTTCCTCGACCGGGGTGTCGCCGTCGTAGACCGCGGGCCTGATGGCGCTGCCGAGCGGTGCCGCGAGTTCCTTCACCGCACGCCTCTGATCAGCGGCCAGGGCCTTGGTTGGGGCGAGATACAGGGCGGTCGCGCCGCGGCCGTTCGGGGCCTCGGAGCCGTCGAGCAGGGCGGTGAGCACCGGGGCGAGGTAGGCGAGCGACTTGCCGGACGCCGTGCCGGTGGCGATGACCACGGATTCGCCGTCCATGGCGTGCTCGGCGGCGGCCGCCTGGTGCGCCCAGGGGTGGTCGATTCCGGCTTTCTGGATCGCGGCGATCACTTCTGGACGGATGCGATCGGGCCAGATGGCATGGGTTCCCGTACGCGGGGGCAAGTGCTCCGTATGAGTGATGTGCGCGGACCGGCCCGCCGCTGCGGCGAGCCGGTCGAGGACCATGGCGGGAGAGGGGCGGGAGTCCCTGTTCTCGGGTGGTCGACTGGGGCGGTGATTCTTGGCCATCGACACCGAGTGTGTCACCGGTGTGACGGACAATGGTCCCAAGGCGTCGTGCATGGCTGCTGGTAAGTGATTGAATGCCATCGCGGCTGGCGATCCGTCCCCTGGCTCCGCCGGGGAGACTGAGGGGCGACCGCTCGATAGCAAGGTGCTGGAGGATCCGTGGACCTGTCCTTGTCGACTCGCAATGTGTCCGGCCCTGGTGGCGACCGTACGGTCGTCGAGGTCGGTGGCGAGATTGATGTGTATACCGCGCCCAAGCTGCGCGAGCAGTTGGTCGAGTTGGTGAATGACGGCAGCTACCACTTGGTTGTCGACATGGAAGGCGTCGACTTCCTCGACTCCACCGGCCTCGGCGTGCTCGTGGGTGGCCTGAAGCGTGTCCGGGCCCATGAGGGCTCGTTGCGCCTGGTCTGCAACCAGGAGCGCATTCTCAAGATTTTTCGGATCACTGGTCTGACCAAGGTGTTCCCGATTCACACCACGGTCGACGAGGCAGTTGCGGCCACCGACTGACGGTCGGCCCGCGGCCGGTCCGGCGTGCGGTCGGCGCACCGGTAGCCGTGACCGGCGGCCGGTGCGACGCAGGCGGCCTGACCGCCGGTTGCCTCAGGCAGTCGGCCGGTCGGGCAGTCAGTGGCCGGGAGCTGGGTAGCCAGTGCCCCGACCGCTGGGCAACGGGTCGGCGTCCGATCGGTCAGCCGGCCGGTCGTCTGTCGGTCAGCTGCGCGTCGGTCGACTGTTTGGCATTCGGTCGCTTGGGAGTGGGTCGCTTGGGAGTGGGTCGTCTGTCGGCCGGACGCGTGTCGGTCGGTCGACGGCTGCCGTCAGTGGGCCGGCGGCTTCGCCGGTTCCGGAAGAAGACTGGAACAAGACTGGAACAAGACTGGAACAAGACCGGATGAAGTCCGGAAGAAGAGCAGGGGTGTCGGGCGGCCCGCCCGGGCCCTGGGATGCACGCCCGTACGTCTGAGGGGATCGCATGGCCACCGTTGAACTCCGCTTCAGCGCCCAGCCCGAACACGTCAGGACGGCCCGCCTCGTGGCAGCCGCCGTGGCGCGCCGGGCAGGGGTCGACGAGGCCGTGCTCGACGAGGTCAGACTCGCCGTCGGTGAAGCCTGCAGCCGCGCAGTCGGGCTGCACCGCAGCCATGGCATCACCGCTCCCGTCTCCGTCGTTCTGACCGAGGAGGAGAAGTCCTTCTCCATCGAGGTCGGCGACGAGGTGCCCGGGCCGGGTGCCGAGCCCGCTCCCGCCGGACCCGCCGCGACACGCGGCGCCACGCCCGGCGTGGGAGTCGATGGGACGGATTCCGAGGCCGACGCCGACGGCGAGGACGAGATGGGTCTCGCGGTCATCAGCGGTCTCGTCGATGATGTGGAAGTCAGATCAGGGGCCAATGGCGGAGTGATCCGCATGAGCTGGCCGAAGACGCCCGTGACGGTGCTTCCCTGAGGCGCCGCAGGCGTCACGGGCGGTCCGGCCGTCCCGATTCCTCCGAATCCAGCTTCCGATCCATTTCTTGATCCGTCTTTTGAGGCCCTGCTGAGCAGGGCCTTTTTTCATTTCTGTGTGATCATTGATCTACAGAAAATGTGCCTGCCCCATTACTGCATTCGCGTCGATCCGAGGCCGCGATCATTTGCCGATCCGCCCGTGAAGGTCAATTACATTTAACGCACACTGTTTTGATCAGCTCCTGCTCCCTACAATCCGTCCACGTCTTGAGTGCTGAGCGTCAAGGAGGACGTATGGCGGAGTTCTTCAACACCCCACTGGCAGGACTGACGCACGATTCCGCACTTTCTGCACCTCCCGGCCGACCCGCATCTCTCGCGGCCGCGGTACTCACCGATGACAATCGCGTCATCGTGGTCGTCGTCGCGGTCGTCGCCATCGCCGCGCTGGTCGTCGCCCGGCTGCTGGTGCGCCAGGTGTTGGCGGCCGGTGAGGGCACCGACCGTATGAAGGAGATCGCGGCCGCCGTCCAGGAAGGCGCGAATGCCTATCTGGCCCGGCAGCTGCGCACTATCGGCATCTTTGCCGTCGTGGTCTTCTTCCTGCTTCTGCTGATTCCGGCGGACAACTGGTCGCAGCGCGTCGGCCGTTCGTTGTTCTTCCTGGTGGGTGCGCTTTTCTCGGCGGCCACCGGATACATCGGGATGCGGCTCGCCGTACGCAGTAATGTCCGTGTGGCTGCTGCTGCGCGTGAGGCGACCCCTGCGGAAGGTGAACCCGAAAAAGATCTCACCGCTGTTTCGCACAAGGCGATGAAAATCGCTTTTCGTACCGGTGGCGTGGTCGGCATGATCACTGTGGGCCTCGGGCTGCTCGGCGCTTCCTGTGTCGTCCTCGTCTATGCCGCCGACGCGCCCAAGGTGCTGGAGGGTTTCGGTCTCGGCGCCGCGCTGATCGCCATGTTCATGAGGGTCGGAGGCGGCATCTTCACCAAGGCCGCGGACGTCGGCGCCGACCTCGTCGGCAAGGTGGAGCAGGGCATCCCGGAGGACGACCCGCGCAACGCCGCCACCATCGCCGACAATGTGGGCGACAACGTCGGTGACTGCGCGGGCATGGCGGCCGACCTCTTCGAGTCGTACGCCGTGACGCTCGTCGCCGCGCTCATCCTCGGCAAGGCCGCCTTCGGCGACTCCGGACTGGCCTTCCCGCTGATCGTCCCGGCCATCGGCGTGGTCACCGCGATGATCGGGATCTTCGCGGTCGCCCCGCGGCGCGCCGACCGCAGCGGTATGACCGCCATCAACCGCGGATTCTTCATCTCCGCGGTGATCTCGCTCGTCCTGGTGGCCGTGGCCGTCTTCGTCTATCTGCCGTCCTCGTACGCGGATCTGGACGGCGTCACCGACCGTGCCATCACCTCTCACGGCGGCGACCCACGGGTCTTCGCCCTGGTCGCCGTCGCCATCGGCATCGTGCTGGCCGCCCTGATCCAGCAGCTGACCGGCTACTTCACGGAGACCAACCGGCGGCCCGTCAGGGACATCGGCAAGTCCTCGCTGACCGGTCCGGCCACCGTCGTACTCGCAGGTATCTCCATCGGTCTGGAGTCTGCCGTGTACACGGCGCTGCTGATCGGCCTCGGCGTCTACGGGGCGTTCCTGCTCGGCGGTACGTCGATCATGCTGGCGCTCTTCGCGGTGGCCCTGGCGGGGACCGGCCTGCTCACCACCGTTGGTGTCATCGTTGCCATGGACACCTTCGGACCGGTCTCCGACAACGCGCAGGGCATCGCGGAGATGTCCGGTGACATCACGGGTGCCGGTGCTCAGGTCCTCACCGACCTGGATGCCGTCGGCAACACCACAAAGGCGATTACCAAGGGCATCGCCATCGCCACCGCCGTCCTGGCGGCGTCGGCGCTCTTCGGCTCGTACCGCGATGCGATCGCCACGGCGGTCGACGGCGTGGGGGCCAAGGCCGGGGAGATGACGCTCAGCCTGGACATCTCGCAGCCCAACAACCTGGTGGGCCTGATCCTCGGTGCCGCGGTCGTCTTCCTCTTCTCCGGGCTGGCGATCAACGCGGTGTCCCGGTCCGCCGGGGCCGTGGTCTACGAGGTGCGGCGACAGTTCCGCGAGCATCCCGGGATCATGAACTACAGCGAGAAGCCGGAGTACGGGCGCGTCGTCGACATCTGCACCAAGGACGCCCTGCGCGAGCTCGCCACGCCGGGCCTGCTCGCCGTCCTGGCGCCGATCGCCGTCGGGTTCACGCTCGGCGTCGGGGCGCTCGGTTCGTACCTCGCGGGCGCCATCGGTACCGGCACACTGATGGCGGTCTTCCTCGCCAACTCCGGTGGAGCGTGGGACAACGCCAAGAAGCTCGTCGAGGACGGCCATTACGGCGGCAAGGGCAGTGAGGCCCATGCCGCGACCGTCATCGGTGACACGGTCGGCGACCCGTTCAAGGACACGGCAGGACCGGCGATCAACCCCTTGCTCAAGGTGATGAACCTGGTCGCGCTGCTCATCGCCCCGGCGGTGGTGCAGTTCAGCTACGGGCAGGACGCGAGCGCCGGCGTACGGGCGGTGGTGGCGGCGTTCGCCGTCGCCGTCATCATCGGCGCGGTCTATGTCTCCAAACGCCGCAGGATCGCCGTGGGGGACGAGGAGAACCCCGCCGGCGGTGGTGGGGGGCCCGCCAAATCGGCCGACCAGGCGGCTGTTTCGTGAAGCGGCGACGGGAAGAGGCCGGTGACATGTAGCCGACTTCGGCTCAACGGCCGGGCGGGCGACGCACTCTGATGCGTCGTCCGCCCGACCATGCGCTGGTGTCGGTACGTCGGCCGGTATGCGGTCCGTGGGCTTGCTCGTTCAGATGTTCCAGTGCCTGGAGGGCTGTGTGGGTGAGTTGTATCTCCCTCATTCCCCTTGGTGCAAATGGCTGCAAAAGGCCACTCATCGGACGTCCGGCATCCGGATGGAGGTCGCTCGACGTGTAAGTTCCGGGCCGAGAGTCTTGGAAGGGACCGATCCGGTGAACAAGAAGCTTGCGGCCGCGCTGTCCGGCGGTGCGGTACTGGTACTTACGCTGTCGGGCTGCAGCAGTAACGACAACAGCGCCAAGGTGAACGACTGGGCCAAGAAGGTCTGCGACCAGGTCCAGCCCCAACTGCAGAAGATCGCGAACGCCAACGCCGCCATCCAGCAGCAGACCGCCGACAACAGCAAGCCCGCCGACGTCCAGAAGACCGACTCGGCCGCCTTCCAGCAGATCTCGCAGGCGTACAAGGCACTGGGTGCAGCTGTCGATTCGGCGGGCGCGCCGCCGGTCGACGGCGGCGAGGCCACGCACAAGGAGGCCGTGAAGGAGCTCAACGCATCCTCCGCGGCGTACGCGAACCTGCAGAAGAAGGTCGACGCCCTCGACACGAAGGACCAGGCGAAGTTCGCCGACGGTCTCAAGGGCATCGCGGACGAGCTGAACAAGATCAGCACCAGTGGTGACGAGGCACTGAGGAAGCTCCAGTCCGGCGAGGTCGGCACCGCGATGGCGAAGCAGAAGGGCTGCCAGAAGCCGACGGCCTCGGTGCCGCCGAATGCCGCTTCCTCGGAGTCGCCCTCCCCGGCCGCCTCGCCCAGCAAGAAGTCATAACCGAGCGGTTGCAGGGGAAGCAGCGGCTGTACGGACGGCCCGGCGGCCCCGGTGGGCGCCGGGCCGCTGCCGTTGTCGGTGGGAGCGGCCACAATGGGTGGGTGAGTACGACCAGTCTTCCCGCGCCCGACCGTTCGCCCCGGCTCCGCGAAGCCCTGCTCGCCGCCGCCTTCACCGCCGACGGACTCCTCGACCTGCTCGGTGCGCCGGCCTACGCCGCGCTCGCCCGCAACGAGACGGTTCCGGCGCTGCGCGCCACCCGGGGCGACTCCCCGCTCGAGATACTCGTGCGGCTCTTCCTGCTCCAGCACCCCATCCCGTACCAGCGGGCCCGTGCCGCGCTCCCACTGGCCGAGTGCGTCGAGGACGGCTGGGTGACCCAAACCGGCGACGAGGTGCGGGCCACGGTCGACGTACGCCCGTACAGCGGGCCCGAGGGGCAGGACTGGTACATCGTCTCCGACCTGGGCTGCGCGGTCGGCGGCGCGGGCGGCATCGGTTCGCGCGAGGAGGGCGTGGTCCTCGGAGTCGGCGGGGCGTCCACCACGCTCGCCGGGATCACCGTCCGTACGCCTGTCGCCTCCGCGCTCGACGTCGGTACGGGCTCCGGCATCCAGGCGCTGCACGCCTCGCAGCACGCCACCCGGGTCACGGCCACCGACCTCAACCCGCGTGCGCTGGACTTCACCCGGCTGACGCTCGCGCTGTCCGGCGCAGCCCCGGCCGAGCTGCGCCAGGGTTCTCTGTACGAGCCGGTCGGAACCGAGACGTACGACCTGATCGTCTCCAACCCGCCGTTCGTCATCTCGCCCGGGGCCCGCCTCACCTACCGCGATGGCGGTATGGGCGGCGACGACCTGTGCCGGACCCTGGTGCAGCAGTCGGGCGACCGGTTGAACGAAGGCGGATACGCCCACTTCCTCGCGAACTGGCAGCACATCGAGGGCGAGGAGTGGCAGAACCGGCTGAGTTCCTGGGTGCCGCACGGCTGCGACGCCTGGATCGTGCAGCGCGAGGTCCAGGACGTCACGCAGTACGCGGAGCTGTGGCTGCGCGACAGCGGCGACCACCGCACAGACGCCGCCGAGTACGCCGCGCGGTACGACGCCTGGCTGGACGAGTTCGAGGCCCGCAAGACCAAGGGCATCGGCTTCGGCTGGATCACCCTGCGAAAGTCCGCCGCGGCTGCCGCCGGGAACCCGTCCGTCGTGATCGAGGAGTGGCCGCACGCGGTGGAGCAGCCGCTCGGACCGGCAGTCCAGGCCCACTTCGCCCGCCAGGACTACCTCCGTGAACAGGATGACGCGGCGCTTCTGGCCGGGCATTTCACCCTCGCCGCCGAGGTCATGCAGGAGCAGGTCGGGCTGCCGGGCGCCGAGGACCCCGAGCATGTGGTGCTGCGTCAGAACCGCGGGATGCGGCGTGCGACGAAGGTCGACGCCGTCGGCGCCGGCTTCGCGGGCGTGTGCGACGGGACGCTGCCTGCGGGTCGGATCCTGGACGCGATCGCCCAGTTGATGAACGAGGACCCCGTGCTGCTGCGCGACCGCACCCCGCAGGCGATCCGACTGCTGGTGGAGGAGGGCTTCCTGGAGCCGGTGCCGCCGACGAGCTGATGGCGTTGCCCCACTCCTGGCCCCACTCCTGGCCCCACTCCCGGTCCCGGTTCCGGCCCCGGTTCCGGGGTGGGGCGGTTGCCGACCTCGCTACCGCGGCTGCCTCCGTCACCGGCTCCGCTCCGGTACGGGCGTGTGCTGCCGTATGTAATGAACGGGCTCGCCATCAGCGTCTTCACGCTCACCGCCGACGGTCCGTCGCGGGGGCTGCGGATTCCGGTTGGCTCACAGCCAGGTGCTGCCCCCGGGGGCCTTGGTCCAGCGCTCTCCAGATGTGTGAATCCGGCCATTCACCCGGGGTTCGCGTGCATGACGCCCTGGGCTGGCAGCCTCCCCCTGACCGGATGGCGCGGGCCCCGGCCGAGCAGGGACAGGGAGGCGTACGGACGTGGAGAGCGGACCTGCTGTCTTCGCCGGAACAGCATTCGCGCTGTTCGGCGCGGCGCTGCTGCTGTGGACGGGGGCGCGCGTGCTGCACCGCGCACCGGTGGCGCACGGTGTGAGACCCGTCGCGTCCGCCGCTCTCGCCACTGTGTTCGGCGTACTTTTTCTCGTCCTCGGTGTGTGGTGCTTCACCCGCATCTGATCCACTCCCCGCCGGACCCGGCCGGGAACCGCAGGGCACGGCGGGCAGTGGCAGGGAACACGCCCGGACCGTCCGCTTCTCACCGCGGAGGCCCGCAGCGCCGCCACAGCAACCAGAAACCCGCAGGCAGCGGCCGTGTGTACCGCGGACCGGGCAGTCCGGGCGGCAGGAATGGCGGAAGTCGGGTTACCGTTCGAGTGGCCGTTGCGGGCTTTTGCCGTTTGACACGGGGGCGGGTTGTACCGTCACACTCCGCAGCGACAGCACCGTCGGCAGCGTCATCGCGCTGCCCGGATGCCCACTGAGTGTCGACCGGAGAGAAGAGCGAAGTTGTCCCCGACCAGCGAGACCGCACAGGGCGGCCGCCGACTCGTCATCGTCGAGTCGCCTGCCAAGGCGAAGACGATCAAGGGCTACCTCGGCCCCGGATACGTCGTCGAGGCGAGCGTCGGGCACATCCGCGACCTGCCGAACGGCGCCGCAGAGGTCCCCGACGAGTACACCGGCGAGGTCCGTAGGCTCGGCGTCGACGTCGAGCATGACTTCCAGCCCGTCTACGTAGTGAACGCGGACAAGAAGGCACAGGTCAGGAAGCTCAAGCAGCTCCTCGCCGAGTCCGACGAACTCTTCCTCGCCACCGATGAGGACCGCGAGGGCGAAGCCATCGCTTGGCACCTGCAGGAAGTGCTCAAGCCCAAGGTCCCGGTCCACCGGATGGTCTTCCACGAGATCACCAAGGACGCGATCCGGGAGGCCGTCGCCAACCCGCGCGAACTCAACCAGCGCATGGTCGACGCCCAGGAGACCCGCCGTATCCTCGACCGTCTCTACGGCTACGAGGTCTCGCCGGTCCTCTGGAAGAAGGTCATGCCGCGCCTGTCGGCCGGCCGCGTCCAGTCCGTGGCGACCCGTCTCGTCGTCGAGCGGGAGCGCGAGCGCATCGCCTTCCGTTCCGCCGAGTACTGGGACCTGACCGGCACTTTCGCCACCGGCCGCGCCGGTGACGCCTCCGACCCGTCGGCCCTCGCGGCCCGCCTCAGCGCGGTCGACGGCCGCCGTATCGCCCAGGGCCGTGACTTCGGTCCGGACGGGCAGCTGAAGTCCGGCTCCGTCCAGGTGCTGCACCTGGACGAGACGAACGCCCGCGCCCTGGCTGCCGCGCTCGCCGACGCCACGTTCGCCGTACGGTCCGTCGAGTCGAAGCCGTACCGCCGCTCCCCGTACGCCCCGTTCCGCACGACGACCCTCCAGCAGGAGGCGAGCCGGAAGCTGGGCTTCGGGGCCAAGGCCACCATGCAGGTCGCGCAGAAGCTGTACGAGAACGGCTTCATCACCTATATGCGTACCGACTCCACGACCCTCTCGGACACCGCGGTCTCCGCGGCCCGGGCGCAGGTCACGCAGCTGTACGGCGCCGACTACCTGCCGGACAAGCCGCGCACGTACGCAGGGAAGGTCAAGAACGCGCAGGAGGCGCACGAGGCGATCCGCCCCTCCGGCGACCGCTTCCGCACCCCTGCCGAGACCGGCCTCACCGGCGACCAGTTCCGGCTCTACGAGCTGATCTGGAAGCGGACCGTCGCCTCCCAGATGAAGGACGCGGTCGGTAACTCCGTCACCGTCAAGATCGGTGGCCGGGCGAGCGACGGCCGCGACGCCGAGTTCTCCGCGTCCGGCAAGACGATCACCTTCCACGGCTTCATGAAGGCGTACGTCGAAGGCGCCGACGACCCGAACGCCGAGCTCGACGACCGTGAGCGGCGCCTCCCGCAGGTCGCCGAGGGCGACGCGCTGTCCGCCGAGGAGATCTCGGTCGACGGCCACGCCACCAAGCCGCCGGCCCGCTACACCGAGGCATCGCTGGTCAAGGAGCTCGAAGAGCGCGAGATCGGCCGCCCGTCGACGTACGCCTCGATCATCGGCACGATCCTGGACCGCGGCTACGTCTTCAAGAAGGGCACGGCGCTCGTCCCGTCCTTCCTGTCCTTCGCCGTGGTCAACCTGCTGGAGAAGCACTTCGGCCGGCTCGTCGACTACGACTTCACCGCGAAGATGGAGGACGACCTCGACCGCATCGCGCGGGGCGAGGCCCAGTCCGTGCCGTGGCTGAGGCGTTTCTACTTCGGCCAGGGCGACGACGCCGTCAGTGGCGCGGCCTCAGCCGCGGGCAACGGCGACGGCGACCACCTCGGCGGTCTGAAGGAGCTCGTCACCGACCTCGGAGCGATCGACGCCCGGGAGATCTCCTCCTTCCCCGTCGGTAACGACATCACGCTCCGCGTCGGGCGGTACGGCCCGTACATCGAGCGCGGTGAGAAGGACGCCGAGGGCCACCAGCGCGCGGACGTGCCGGAGGACCTGGCGCCCGACGAACTGTCCGTCGAGTACGCGGAGGAGCTGCTGGCCAAGCCGAGCGGTGACTACGAGCTCGGCGCGGACCCGGTCACCGGGCACCAGATCATCGCAAAGGACGGGCGTTACGGCCCGTACGTCACCGAGGTGCTGCCCGAGGGCACCCCGAAGACCGGCAAGAACGCGGTGAAGCCGCGGACCGCCTCGCTGTTCAAGTCCATGTCGCTGGACACGGTGACGCTGGCCGACGCGCTCAAGCTGATGTCGCTGCCGCGTGTCGTCGGTGAGGACGCCGACGGCGTCGAGATCACCGCGCAGAACGGCCGCTACGGCCCGTATCTGAAGAAGGGCACGGACTCGCGTTCGCTGACCTCCGAGGAACAGCTCTTCGACATCACCATCGAAGAGGCCCTCGCGATCTACGCCCAGCCCAAGCAGCGCGGCCGCGCCGCAGCCAAGCCGCCGCTGAAGGAACTGGGCACCGACCCGGTGAGCGGGGCTCCGGTCGTGGTCAAGGACGGGCGCTTCGGTGCGTACGTCACCGACGGCGAGACCAACGCGACGCTGCGGACCGACGACAGCGTCGAGACCATCACGCCGGAGCGCGGCTACGAGCTGCTCGCCGAGAAGCGCGCCAAGGGGCCCGCCAAGAAGAAGACGGCGAAGAAGGCCCCGGCCAAGAAGGCGACCGCGAAGAAGACGGCGGCCAAGAAGACGACTGCGGCGGCCAAGACCGCGGCGAAGAAGACGACCGCGAAGAAGACGACGACCACCGCGAAGAAGACGACGACCGCCAAGAAGGCGACTGCGGCGAAGAAGACGACCGCGGCGTCTGCGGAGGACTGACCGTACGACCGATCGCCAAAGGGGCTGGGCTTTCCAGTCCCTTTGGCGTTTGCGTACCGGAAGGGTGCGAGGGGGGCGGTCCTGTTTCCCTACCCGCCCCTTCCCGAACCGGGGCTCTGCCCCGGACCCCGCTCCTCAAGCGCCGGAAGGGGCCGGCAGTGCCCCCGCTGCCACCCCGGACGCCCATATGTTCGGGCGGGGCCTCCGGGGACCCCACCGCTCCGGATAGGCTGGGCGGATGACGCGAGCCGAGCAGCCAACGGTCGTGAGCCCCACCTCCGACACACTTGCCGCAGACTCACGCGAGCGCGCCGTACGAGCCCTGTTGCGTGTTCCCCCGCTGAAGCGGTTGTGGAGCGCCCAGCTCGTCGGCAGTATCGGCGATGCACTCGCCCTTCTCGTGCTGGTGCTGATGTCGCTGCAAGCGGCGGTCCTTGAGGGCTCATTCGGAGCCGGGTACCGAGGGGCGGCGTTTGCCGTCGCCGCGGTGTTCGGCGCCCGGATCCTTGCCACCCTGCTTTTCGGAGCCGTACTCCTGGGGCCGCTGACGACGCTCACCGCGCCAGGAGGACCGCTGGACCGGCGGTGGCTGATGATCGGGACGGACGGGCTGCGGCTTGCGCTGCTGGTCGTCGCACCGCTGTGGATCGACTGGATGCCCGACAAGGCACTCATGATGATCCTCATCACCGTCTTCGTCGTCGGCGCAGCTGAACGTCTGTGGACGGTCGCCAAGGACGGCGCCGCCCCCGCGCTGCTGCCCGCCCCGCCTCCCGAAGGCGCCGCGGTACGCCCGCTGCCCGACCACCTCGACGCACTGCGCCGACTCTCCATCCGTACCGACTTCGCCGCCATTCCGGCCGCCGCGACCGTCCTGTTGATCGCCACGCTCGTTGGCAGCCTGCTGGGCTCGGGCCTGGAGTGGTTCTCGCTCCACCAGGCGGCCCTCGGTTCGTACGTCGCGGCCGGGCTCTTCTCGGCCTCGATCTCCACCCTGTACTTCCTGGAACTGCCCGGTTCGCAGACACCCCGTCCGCGCTCTCCGCTGGAGGGCCTGCGCCGCCCGTCGACCGGCAGCGGACCCGACAAGGGCCGCACAGGATCCGTACCGCTGCTCATCGGCGCCTCGGCCGCAGTCGCCGGAGCCATTGCCGGCGCTGCCGCCGTCGCCGTACTGCACGCCGCCGACCTGGGCGGCGGCCCCGTCACCTTCGCCCTGCTGATCCTCGGCCTGACCGGCGCCACGGGCGTCGGCATCCGTACCGCGCAGAAGGTGCTGCCCTCGCTGTCGCGCCGCCGGCTGCTCGCGCTGGCCACCGCGGTCACCGGCATCGCACTCCTTGCCATGGGGCTCGTGCCGGACACGGCGACCGTGCTGATGATCGCGGTGCTCGCCGGATACGCGGCGGGTGTCGCCGCCCGCACCGGTCATGTCCTGGTCGACCAGGAGACCGAGGAGTTCCGCCGGGCCAGGACCACCGAACACCTCCAGGCCGTCGTACGGGTCCTCATCGCGCTCGGCGCACTCGCGGGCCCGCTGCTGGCCGCCGCGATCGGCAAGCAGCGGCTGGCCTCCGGCGACTTCGTCTTCGCCCACGGTGGAGCGGCCTTCGCGCTGGTGCTGATCGGCGCACTGCTGCTGCCCGTCGCCGCGATCGTCCTCGCCAAGACGGACGACCGCTCCGGAGTGCCGCTGCGCCGCGATCTGCGCGAGGCACTGCGCGGCGGCGACCCGGCCGTCGCCCCCGCCGCGACCGGTTTCTTCCTCGTCCTGGAGGGCGGCGACGGCGCCGGCAAGTCCACCCAGGTCGAGGCGCTCGCCGAGTGGATCCGCGCCAAGGGCCACGAGGTCGTCGTCACCCGCGAGCCGGGCGCGACCCCGGTCGGCAAGCGGCTGCGCTCGATCCTGCTCGATGTGTCGTCCGCCGGGCTCTCCAACCGGGCCGAGGCACTCCTGTACGCCGCCGACCGCGCCGAGCACGTCGACTCGGTCGTCCGTCCGGCGCTGGAGCGCGGCGCGATCGTCATCTCCGACCGCTACATCGACTCGTCCGTCGCCTACCAGGGCGCGGGCCGTGATCTCTTCCCGACCGAGATCGCCCGGATCTCGCGCTGGGCGACGAGTGGGCTCGTACCGCATCTGACGGTGCTGCTGGATGTCGATCCGGAGACCGCGCGGGAACGGTTCACCGAGGCGCCCGACCGGCTGGAGTCCGAGCCGCCCGAGTTCCATGCCCGGGTACGGTCCGGTTTCCTGACGCTGGCCGCGGCCGACCCGACCCGCTACCTGGTGGTGGACGCGGGCCAGGATCCGGAATCGATCACCACGGTCGTACGCCACCGGCTCGACCAGCTCCTTCCGCTCTCCGAGGCCGAGATCAAGGCCCAGGAGGAGGCGCGCAAGGCCGCCGAGGAGGAGGCCAGGCGCAAGGCCGAGGAAGAGGCGGCCCGCAAGGCCGAGGAGGAGCGGCTGGAGCGCGAGCGGCAGGAACAGCTCGCCAAGCTCCGCGCCGAGGAGGAGGAGCGCAAGCGCCGCGAGCTGGAGGAGGCACGCCGGCGCGAGGCCGAACGCCAGGCGGAGGAGGCCCGGCAGCGGGCCGAGGAAGCTCGGCGTCTGGCCGAGGAGGAGCGGGCCAGGCTGGAGGCCGAGGAGGCGGTCCGCGAGGCCGAGCAGGCCCGGCTGCGCAGGCAGGCCGAGGAGGAGGCCCGGCTGCGCAAGGAGGCCGAGGCACGGCGGCTGGAGAAGCAGCGCAGGGCGGAAGAGGCGCTGCTGCGGGCCGAGGAGGCCCGTCGGCAGGCCGAGGCCGAGGCGGCTGCCGCGGCGGAGAGGGTCCGGGCGGAGGCGGCTGCGGCGACGTCCGTGCCGGACAACGAGATCACGGTGCCGACACCGATCGTCAACCCGAACGATGTGACGCAGCCGGTGCCTTCGCCGGTCAGCCCGCCCTCGCCCTCCGACGAGGCCGAGACCGCAATGATTCCGAAGGTCCACGACCGGCCCTCCGGCCGGCCCGGGCGCCCTGGCGCGACGGGTGCCGCGGATGAGACGGCGGTTCTTCCTCCGGTGCGGGACGTAGGTGACGCCCAGGCTGCTCGGGACGCTCGGAACGTTCGGGACGTTCGGGACGCGAATCCGGCGGACCGGGTTCCGAGGGGCATCTTCCGTGACGAGCGCCCGGCGGACTCCGCCCGGGAGAGCGAGAACGAGCGCACGCGCGAGCTTCCGCAGATCAGCGACCCGCACGCGGCCGCCCCGCAGCCGATTCAGGACCACTGGGACGGCCAGGAGCGTTCGGAACAGCAGGAGCGCCGGGGCCGGCGCCCTCGTCCCGACTGGGCCGAGGAGACCCCGCTGGACGATCTGCCGACACTGGCGGACGAACTGCTGGGCGACCGCCGCGACGACGAGGACTCGGGCCCCTCGGGCAGGGGACGCCGCCCGCGCCGCTGATCCGCGACGGCTGCCGGGCGGGCCTGCCCGGCAGCCGGACTGCCCGTGCTGCCGGGATTGTCAGACCCGTCCCCCACAATGGGAGTCGGATCGGGGAAGCCGGACCGACAAGCAGCAACATCACAGCCGCGCGACCGCATCGCACGACCGCCGCGCAGCCGCACACCACCGGAAGGGCGGTGACCCATGACCGTATGGGACGACCTGGTCGGTCAGGACCGGGTGCAGGATCAGCTCGGTGCCGCCGCCCGGGACGCCGATGCGCTGGTCACCGCCCACTCCGCGGGGGAACCAGTGCCTTCGGGGTCGAAGATGACCCACGCCTGGCTGTTCACCGGCCCGCCGGGCTCCGGCCGTTCCACCGCCGCCCGCGCCTTCGCCGCCGCCCTCCAGTGCACCAGCCCGGACCGCGCTTTGGGCGGGGCACCGGGCTGCGGCTTCTGCGACGGCTGCCACACCAGCCTCATCGGTACACACGCCGACGTCGAGGTGGTCCGTACGGACCTGCTCTCCATCGGTGTGAAGGAGACCCGACAGCTGGTCCGCCGCGCCCAGCTCTCCCCGGCCGTCGGCCGCTGGCAGGTGATCGTCCTGGAGGACGCCGACCGGCTCACCGAAGGCGCGGGGAACGTCCTGCTGAAGGCGGTCGAGGAACCCGCGCCGCGCACGGTATGGCTGCTCTGCGCACCCTCCCTCGAAGACGTGCTGCCCACCATCCGTTCCCGCTGCCGTCACCTCACGCTGCGCACGCCCCCGGTCGACGCGGTCGCCGACGTCCTGATCCGGCGCGACGGCATCGATCCGGAGCGGGCCGCGTCCGCCGCCCGTGCCACCCAGGGCCACATCGACAGGGCCCGCCGCCTCGCCACCGACGAGAAGGCCCGCTCGCGTCGCGCCGCCGTGCTGGGGCTCCCGCTGCGGGTCGAGGACATCGGAGGCTGCCTCAAGGCCGCCCAGGAGCTGATCGACACCGCCACCGATGATGCCAAGCAGGTCTCGGAGGAGGTCGACGCCAAGGAGACGGAAGAAATGAAGGCCGCTCTCGGCGCCGCCGCCGGGGGGCGGATGCCGCGCGGCACGGCGGGGGTGATGAAGGAGCTGGAGGACAGACAGAAGCGCCGCAAGACCCGTACCCAGCGCGACAGCCTCGACCTCGCGCTCACCGATCTGACCGGCTTCTACCGCGATGTCCTGGCGATCCAGCTGGGCTCGCGGATCGCCATCGCCAACACGGACGCACAGGACGCCCTCGACCGCATCGCCCGCTCCTCCACGCCCGAGCGCACCCTGCGCCGGATAGAGGCGGTGACCGCCTGCCGCCGGGCGCTGGACCGCAATGTGGCACCGCTGCTCGCGGTGGAGGCGATGACGATGGCGCTGCGCGCGGGCTGAGCCCACGCATCACCGCGCCCGTCGCCACTCGGCGCAGCCATGTGGCATCGCACGTCACCGCATGTCCGCACGTCACCGTGTGTCATCGCTTTTCACCCTTACGGGCAGGAAATCGGGTGGGCCGTCATGCGGCGACTACGCTCCGGGGATGGAAACCAGGCGCCCGCTCCGCATGCTTGCCACCGCGCTCGGCACTGCCGGCCTCCTCATCTCCGGCTGCAGCAGCGACAGTTCGACGAACGCCTCACCGTCCGCCGCATCCGTACCCGCCGCGCTCAAGCCGTATTACGCGCAGCGGTTGAACTGGCGGGACTGCGGCGTCGAGGGTTTCCAGTGCGCGGCGATGAAGGCGCCCCTGGACTATGCGAAGCCGGACGGCGGCGACATCAAGCTGGCCGTCTCCCGCGCGAAGGCAACCGGGCCCGGCAAGCGGATCGGCTCCCTCCTGGTGAATCCTGGCGGCCCCGGCGGTTCGGCCATCGGCTATCTCCAGAGCTACGCGGCCATCGGCTACCCCGCCCAGGTCCGGGCCCGCTACGACATGGTCGCCATCGACCCTCGCGGCGTGGCCAGCAGCGAGCCCGTCGAATGCCTCACCGGTCCGCAGATGGACGCCTACACGCAGGTCGACCAGACACCCGACGACGTCGGCGAGGTCACCAGGCTGAGCGACGCCTACAAGCGGTTCGCGAGCGGCTGCGAGCGGAATTCCGGCGAGATCCTTCCGCATGTCTCCACCGTGGAGACGGCCCGCGACATGGACGTGCTGCGTTCCCTGCTCGGTGACGAGAAGCTGCACTACGTCGGGGCGTCATACGGCACCTATCTCGGTGCGGCGTACGCCGATCTCTTCCCCGCCCGGGTCGGCCGCCTGGTCCTGGACGGGGCGATGGACCCGTCGCTCCCCGCCATCGACGTGAACCGCGACCAGACCGCGGGTTTCGAGACGGCGTTCCAGTCCTTCGCCGCCGACTGCGTGAAGAAGGCGGACTGCCCGCTCGGCACCACCTCCACCGCCGGCGCGGCCACCCGCCTGAAGCAGCTCTTCGCCGGCCTCGACGCCAGGCCGATCCCCACCGGCGTCTCCCGCGAGCTCACCGAATCCCTCGCCACCATGGGAGTCATCGCTGCCATGTACGACGAGTCGGCCTGGCCCCAGCTCCGCGATGCCCTCACCGCCGCCGGGAAGGGCGACGGCTCCGGCCTGCTCTCCCTGGCGGACAGCTACTACGAACGCGAGCCGAACGGCAGGTACGCGAACCTGATGTTCGCCAACTCCGCCGTGAACTGCCTGGATCTGCCGCCCGCCTTCGCCGACGCCAATGCCGCCGCCCAGGCCCTTCCCAGCTTCGAGAAGGCGTCCCCGGTCTTCGGCAGGACCTTCACCTGGGCCGCCCTGAACTGCGCCCAGTGGCCGGTCCGCCCCACCGGCACCCCCCATCGCATCGAGGCCAAGGGCGCCGACCCGATCCTCGTGGTCGGCACCACTCGCGACCCGGCCACCCCGTACAAGTGGGCCGAGTCCCTGGCCGGCCAGCTCTCCTCCGGCAGCCTCCTCACCTACCGCGGCGACGGCCACACGGCGTACGGCCGCGGCAGCGACTGCATCGACACGGCGATCAACACCTACCTCCTGGACGGCACCCCGCCGGCCGACGGCACGATGTGCTCCTGATCCCATCCGTTCCGCCACTGACCTGCGAAAACGGTCCAGAGCCGGGCTGGTACGGAACACCCCCGGAAACTGTGTAGACTTGGCGACGCTGCTGATCGCACCATGGTGCGACAGGGCGTGCCGCCTTAGCTCAGTTGGCCAGAGCAACGCACTCGTAATGCGTAGGTCTCGGGTTCGAATCCCGAAGGCGGCTCCGGAGAACCCCAGGACTCACTCGCCGTGACCTGGGGTTTTTCCTTTTTCCCGCGCCTCGTGGTTCTTTCGGCCCGGTCGGAAGACGGTTCCGGAGGGCCAGGGGAGCGCGAGGGGAGCGCATCGGGACAGGCGAAGGACAGCGGGCCGTTCCCGGGGAGCGCGCGGTGCGCGCGAGCGAGGCTCGTTGTTGATCCCGTTTCCGTGGTGGCGCAGCGTCGGGCGCAGGCACATGGGAGCGTCCTGCGGGCGGAGCGAGCGCCCGGTCAGCCGGTGCGCGGGGCGGTGCGGCGATCTGTCGATGTTGTCGCATCCCGACAAGATTCAGCCCGTAGGGTGAAGAGGTGCCGGATATCCAGCGGAGCGTGGAATTCAAGGCGGTCGTCGCCCAGACGAGCGCCGTGCTGTTGACGCGTGGTCTCGAGGTCGAGCCGGTGGCGGTGCGCGACGTGGTGGCGCTGATGGTCCGCTCGGTCGCCGAGCGGATGGGCATGGACCAGGAGGAGGCGCTCCACCTGGTCCGGCCGGAGTCGGTCGCCGAGGCGATCATCGCCGCTGCGGACCCCGATAGCGAGGGCGCCGAGCATGTGTACGCGGTGCGGCCGGTGCGAGTCGATGCCCGCACTGCTGTGGTGCCGGTGGAGGTGGCGGGCCGCTTGGTGATGGCCGCCGCGCAGGCCGGCAAGTACGCGGCGCTGAACGGCGACGGCCGTACCGCCTCACATGTCCTGGACCTGGCGACCGAGATCGGCGCGGCCCTGACCGTCGTAGGCGGCGGTGACGGGATTGAGGCTGAGGTTCCGGTGGGCGGGCTGACCGAACTCGCCGACGTTACCGAGTTCGTAGCCCTGCGCGTCGAACGGGACGGCTGGAGCATCTGTCCCTGCGGCGAAGAGCACGACCAGGCCGAAACAGATGCGGGAATGCCCGTGACCCTGCGCGCCGACGCCGCTCTCGCACGCCGCTACGTTCGTTGATGTCACCGCCCGACCCTGCCGAGCGCTGCCTCCAACCTTGACGAAGACATCTCCACGAGGCTTGCCGAGACCTTCACCTACGCCGAAGGCGGCACTCATGAGGACCTGTGGATGAGCCTTGCCTCGGACACGTTCCAAGATCGCGGGCGTGGGGGGAGGAAGAGGCTCTGCGTAGGACTGTCAGTGTCGGCGTCTAGTCTCGCACTTCGCAGGTCACCCGATCGTGAAGATCGATCGGTCGTATCTGATCGCTCACCGATCAAAAACATAGCGGCGATAGTTGTCCCGGTCCGGCCCGGTCGAGATCGGAGCCTGGAAGGCTGCTGCAGTGAACCTTTCGGCAACCTGCGAAGTACCGGTCTAGCCTCAATACCGGTGATTTAGGGCTTTCTGCGGGTGTAGGTGGTCTTCGTGGGCTCGACCATGTTGACGATCGGAGCGCTGGGTCGCACCGGGGTGCGGTGCTCGGCGCGCTTCAGTGCCCAATTGGACATTTTGCGTTTGATCACGCGCGGGTTGGAACGCAACCGCCGTGGCTCCAGCAGGCGTTCGCCGATCTCACGCAGAGTCTGGGTGAGTGCCCGGGTGAGTCGGGAAGGGGGAAAACGCCGCCTGGTCGGTGACCTGGCGGCGGGCGACTCGCAGGGTGCGGGTGAAGGAGAGCCGGTCCGGATCGCGGCCGGACCGCCGGGCGGCCTGGTGCATCAGGTCCCGGAGTGCGTGGTGCACCAGAAAGAACGCGTAGATCTCTTGCTCGACGCCGTCGGGGTGCTGGGAGCGCAGAACCAGGCCTGGGCCGCCCTGGTGGGTTTTAACCTCGTCCAGGACGGTCTCGATCTCCCAGCGCTCGTTGTACAGAGCAGCCAACTCGTCGGCGGGGGCAGTCCGGTGGTCGGTGATCGTGGTGATCAGCCGGTAGACCGCCCCACCCGGTTCGAGGGTGTACTCGATCACGCGGACCGGGATCGGATCCGCGCGCCGATCCTTGTCCCGGGCAGCGACGATCTCGGAGAGGTAGGAGCCGTCGGGAAGAGCGCGGCGCAGTGGCAGCACCAGATTGCCCTTGGCCCGCCACAGCAGGTCGGCGCCGGTCGCGGCGGCGGTTCGCCACAGGTCGAATCCGGTGAAGCCGCGGTCGGCCAGCAGCAGCATGCCCGGTGCCAGCGCGCCCAGCAGCCGCCGGGCCAGTACCGTCTCGGCGACCGACAGCGGCCCGGCCTCGGCAGCGAAGACCGCGTGGGTGCCGCACTCCACCAGTGCGGCGACCCTGGCCTGTGGAAACGCGCTGCGCTTGTCGCCGCGGCCGGAACCGGGCCGGCCGAAGTGCGCCGAGTTGGCGTCGGTGTCGGCGAGGTCGAACACTGTGCCGTCAACGGCGACCAGCCGCCATCGGCGGTACCAGGCCCCGACCGTCTGCCCGGTCGCCACCGGCCGGCACACCCGGCCGAACAGAACCTTCAGCGGCTCCGGACCCAACCGCAACCGGGCCCGGCCGATCGCCGCGCTCGTCGGCACCCGCCACGACCCCGAACGCCCCAACCCATGGGTGAGCAGGCGCGCGACCTCCTCATACCCCTGCCCGGAGAACAGGCACATTGCCAGGACGAAGTAGACCACCACCCGAGCCGGTAGCAGCCGCCGCCGCTGCTCGGTCCGCCCGCACTCCGCAACTACCTCATCGATCAGCGAGGGCGGAAAAGCTCGCGTGAGCACACCGATCGCGATCCGATCCGAGAACCGCTCACCGGGCGGCGACTTCACCTGTCATGGTCTTGGCACACCCACTCAACGCTCCGGACAACACAAAGTCACTGGTATTGGGTCTAGCCTATTCGCGGAAGCTCCATACTCAGCAGGATCTACAGCTGCCGTGTCAGTCGGAAGGAAGTCGAGACCGGAATTTATGCACTGTTTCCATGCCCTGTCGCTCAGCAGGTCACATTGCATTACGCAGCTTATAGCTCCACACGGCCAGTCGGCTACACTTCGGGAAATTCACGAGAGGTAGCGTCCAATCTTTTCCGATCTGCCGGGTTGCCACCTCTTCGAGGTTATCGCGCGCACTCGATTCCCAATCGTTTGGGATCGCCCGGCATGTGAGGTATTTAAAGATTGGATCATTTGCGCGAATCCCTACACCATATTTTTCGACTCTGCCATGAAGGGGGATGATGTCCCCCTTGCTTCTCTTTTGAATGAGGTCTCCCGCCTCGTCATCTGGGCAAGTTCCATCATCTTCCTTGGGGCAGCATTCCACGCCTCCGGCGTAGTCGCACTTCTCGTTGAGGCCGGCGAGGATGATGTCATCTGTAATCACGACATGGATATTGCTGTCCGTCCAGCATGCCTCGTACGAGTTTCTTGTTTCAAACTTGACCCCGTGGTCGATCAGGTAGTCCTCAGATGTCGACCCGGCGGCTGTGCAGATCGCTTCTTTCGGGTACTTGTCCTTGATGGAATTAATGCTCTTCAACGTTTCGGTTTCTTCTTTTGTCCCCCATGCCAGTGCGGCCACGCTTGCCACATAGTACGGTCCGACGAAATCGAGCGGGCTGATCTTGTCCGCCCGTCCTTCGGCTGCCTGGGATCCGTTCATGCTCCAGGTGGCAACGACGAAATCCGCACCGCTGCCCGCTTGGAGGTCTTTGTCGCGGCTGGTCGTGTCTACCTTGACGAAACGAACCTCATCCTTTTTGGTAAATCCAAGACTGGCGGCAATTTTGCGCCCCAGGTCGACTTCAAACCCCACCCATTCTTTGCCTTTCTGTTCGGAGAGTCCTGGCTGGTCACCCTTGACTCCAACTTTAATAAAGCCTCTGCGGTGAATCTTCTGAAGTTGAGGGGAGTCTTCGTACGAAATTGAGGACACTGCGTATGCGCTCCAAGCCCCGAAAAGCAGAGCCAGGCCGGCTGTTGACAGCCCCACGCAGCGAACGATCTTTCGCCGCAGTGCCGATGCGGTCTTGCCGGCCGAGGTTTCCGCGGAGGCCTCACCCGTTTTTGCCGGGGCGGGCATAGGTGAAACGTGCGGTACCTCTCCGCTGCCGTTGGATTCAGCGGTCCGAGCGTGCTGTGCCGGAGGGGTTGGCTTGGGGATATTGCCAGGGGGTCGGTATGCGGCATTTTCGATAAACGGGGAACGGCCAAGAAGATCTCGGCACAGCTGCGTTGGACGGGGCCTGTTTCTTAGCGCGAGCTCCTTGACCAATTGTTCGAACACGGTATCGAGGTCGAGGTGGCGAGACGGGCCGGGAACACCGTTGCGCAGCACAGTCAGCAGAGCGCCGGTGAACGCGGTGAAGTGCTCTCCCGGTGGAGAGATGGCCTCGGCGGTTTCATTTGCCGCAACGAGGATGCAAGTGCCTGCAACTCCGAGGGCGGCGTTGCCGGACTGCGAACCGAAGGCGCGTGCGGCGTAACAGCAGTCGAGGATGATGACGCGCCGCTCGGCGCGGCTCTTCTCGACGTGCTCCTTGATCCAGCTGTACGGGACCGCGGTGTCGCGTACGGATTCTCGCTCGGTGCTTTGTACAGCCAAGTGATACTTCCCGGAGGGAAAATCAATCAGTCCGTGACCGGCGTAGTACACCAGCAGAGTGTCCGTGGCCTCTTTTGCGGCCTCCGCGACGGCACGTGAAAGGTCACGAGGTGATGCCGGGTCGAAAAGTACGGTGCAGTTTCCGGCAGGAAGGTTCCAGGCATGAGCGAGGAGATCGGCCAGGGCCTTGGCGCTGCGGCGCGTCGCTGGAAGCGGATCGAGTTCGCTGAACTGTCCGGCGCTGATCAGCACCATGCGAGTCCCGGAAGGATCGGGGAGACCCTCACCCGTAACAGATACCGCCAGTTCGTGGTCTTCTGCAGCTGAGTGCTGCTTCGGGGTGCTCATCCTTCAAGGAGGCGCCGGACGCTCGCCTCGGTTTCCTGGCTGGAGGCGTCACTGGGAATCTCGGCCCGCTCTCCCGCGTCCCGCGTGACAATGACGGCGGGTGGGGTAGGCCGGCTGGCTCGCCAGGATGCGATGGACACGGCCAGTGAGGCAGCGCTGAACCCACTGCTGACCACGAGAGTGATCAAGTCCAGTAGATCTCCCTGCTGCCCAGGGATCAGAGGCCGGGATGTTCCCGGTGCAATCTGTACGTGACGGCGCACCGCCGAGTCGGCCTCAAGCCACTGGCTGAGTGAGCGGAGTTCCTCTTCGGCTCCGCCGCCGCTGCACTGAAGGATGATACTCAAGGCGCTCCCCACTCATGATGGACCATCAACTATAGGCGGGCCAGCGGCCCGTGGCTGGGCAACCAGGGGAGTTGAGGGGACAGAAGCGCATGGTGTCCTGCCTGCCCATGGGTGCTCAGTCACGGCAGCTGTAGATCCTGCTGAGTGACGCGTTCGCCCTGGCCAAGGTGGTTGCGGGGGGTGCCTGTGGGCGTGGGTACGGCCACCGTGATCATGAACGTTTGTGACGACGTATCAAGAGACGGTGGCCGTGGAGGCCGCGATAGCCGAGCAGGCGTGGACGACGGCGCTGGGGCGGTGACGGCCCGGTTCGCGGATTGCTTCGAGCGGCGCGAGCCGCGCGAGCTGGTGCGGGAGGTGTGCGAGGGGATGCTGATGGAGCTGGACACCCGCAACTGCTGGACCCTGGCCGAGGCGCTGGGGCACTCCGGTCCGCACCGGCTGCAGCACCTGCTGTCCCGCGCGGTTTTCGACCACGACACCGCAGCGCACCGGATCGCCATCTGGACCGTGAGTGAACTCGCCGACCCGGACGCGGTGTTGATCGTGGAAGAGACCGGCGACGAGAAGTCCTCCCCCGACTACGTCGGGGCCGCCCACCAGTACTCCGGCGCGATCGGCGGCGTCGGCCTGTGTCAGGTCGGCGTCCACCTCACCTATGCGTCCCGGCACGGACACGCCCTCATCGGCAGGACCCTGTACTTCGGCAAGGACTGGGCCGCCGACGAAGAGCGCCGACTGCTCACCGGCGTGCCCGACGAGATCACTTTCGCCACCAAGCCCCAGCAGGCCGCCGCCATGCTCGCCCGGGCCCGCGTGCTGGGGATACCGGCCCGCTGGCTGGCTGGCGACGAGGTCTACGGCGGCCGCGAACTGCGGCAGGCGGCCCGGGAGCTCGACTTCGACTACGCCCTGGCCGTCCGCGCGGACCACAGGGTGGACACCGCCATCGGCCGCATGAGCGTCACCGACCTGACCGCACGGGTCCCGACGAAGAACTGGATGCGCCTGCGCACCGGACACGGACTGAAGGGCGACCGCCACTACGACTGGGCCATGCTCGACATCCACCCCGACGACACCCCCGACCACCAGGAGGACGGACACGCCGCAGTGCTCGTCCGCAGGCACCGCTACACCCGTGAACTCTCCTACTACCGCTGTCACCCCGCCCTCCCCGCCACCATGGCCGACCTGGTGGACGTGGTGTGCTGCCGCTGGCGGGTGGAGGAAGACTTCCAGCTCGCCAAGGGCGTCTGCGGCCTCGACCAAGGCCAGACCACCTGCTGGAACTCCTGGATGCGCTGGACCCTGATCAGCATGCTCGCCACCGCCGTCCTCGCCATCACCCGTGTCCGCACCGCCACCGCATCCACCACCTGCGAGCTCGTCCCCGCCAGCGGACGCGAACTCCTCCGCCTGCTACGGATCACCGCCCTGCCCCGCCCCGGCGTGACCGCGAACACCTGCTGTCCTGGTCAGCCTGGCGCCGCCACCACCAGCACCAGGCCGCCGAAGCCCACCGCCGCTGGAACAACATCACCGCCACCGCAGCCACCTGACCAGCAACGATGCCCTACCAACCAAGAACTACAGCTGCCGTGACTGCTCAGGCGCTGCGGTCGTTCGTCGTTGCTTCGCCGGTCGGCGGGTGCTTCGGCTGGGTCATGCCGGGCATCCGGCGTACTGGCTCCGTCGTCTGGCTCCTGGCTTCCTTGGCGCGGGCCCGGGGGACCAGTTTGATGACTGCTTCGGCTGCGGCGCGGTCGAGGTCGTCGAGGACGGCCTGGTAGACGTCGCGGGTGATGCGGGTGTCGGAGTGGCCGAGCATCGTCTCGTACTCAAGCGCCTGCAGAGCCATTACCGCTTGTACGACAAAAATAATGACGAGCTGAAGAAGCTTGCTCAGCAGGTAGCCACTCTGACCACAGAGAAGCAGCAGCTTGCGGCTGAGCGTGGGAAGCCTGCATTTCATCTTGGTAAGCGCCCAGAGACACCTGAGGAGATCGAGGCCGAGGTTCGCCTTCGGGAGCTGGAGCGCCGCTGGGAAGTGGAGCTCGCAGATCGGAAACACCGGGCAGATCTTGCCTACGAGCAGTCCGGTCTTGTTCGACGCGCCGAGGGTGTTCGCGGTTGGGCCTTGGTCGCCGTGGTTTTCGCGATCATCGCCTCCCCTTGGGTCGCCGTGATCACTGGAGTTGCGGCGAAGGATTTCAGCCTCTACGTCACCCCCGTCACAGGGATTGCCGGGGCAATCATCGGTTACTGGTTTGGTCAAGGGCGGCAGGACCCGATTCAGCCGCCGACGATCGCAAACTCTCCGGCCTCCACACCTTCAGCGCAGCAGTAGCAGGGAGGGGAGCCGCTCTGCGGCTACCGATCCGGGCGTCCTCAAGCAGTCGCTCGGTGGCGTTGAGCGCGACGCCTGACCGGGCCCGAGTCTCAGTTGCAGTCTCAGTTACCGCTCGATCCGTGGACGTCCGCAGCGGTGTCGCTCCGTCCGCCGTGCTTGGTGAGCTGCGGAAAGGAGGGTTTGGTGGACAACCCCGGACTACCCCGGAATGAGATCGGACAGCTCGTAATGCGTAGGTCTCGGGTTCGAATCCCGAAGGCGGCTCCATGGTGAACCCCAGGTCGGGTCTCTGACCTGGGGTTTTTTCCTTTGATTGACCTTGGTATTCGGGCAGATCGGATACTTGCGGTCTGCGCATCGCAATGCGTCGGTCGCGGGTTCGCTCCCTTTTGTCAACGAGCCGTGACAAGGCTTCGACCTGCGGTTTTTGTGCGTTGAGCCCTTCGGTTGGCCATGCAGGCAAACGCTCCGGTGGACAGTCGGTGGACAAGCGTGCGTGGCGGTGCGTCAGAATTGCCTCGCCGCCCCTGGGGGAGGCGAGGGTTTCGGGTGCCTTGGGAAGCGTGGTCGGCGGCGTAGGGCTTGTGCTGTTCCGACAGGCTGGGGGCAACCCTGGTTGCCGAGGGGCGATGTCACTGGTGAGGTTCCCTCCGCAGCGTCGCGCACGGACGGGAACCCCGTCCGTGGGAGGGTCGGCAGGTAGGTCGGAGTGCGGCCGTGCCCAGCTGGCGGACCACCAGCTGCGCCAGCACACGGCCGCGCTGGCCTGGCTCGGCACCACCGCAGCTGAGCGGCAGGTGGCCGAGTCCGCCCTGTGCGCGCTGTGGGCGGAGCCCCGGCCTCGCGAGGACCTGCGCGATGCTGTCCATCCGGTGCTTGCTGCGGGCTTCACCCACGGCGACGGCACCACGATGGAGGAGAAGGACACCGAGCGGCTGCTGTGAAGGTTCTGACACACCGGCCGCGAACTCGGTTACCTCGACGAGCGGGAACGGTCCACCGACGCCCCGATCTCCCTGTCCGCCACCGGCCGCCCGGCTGCCCTCGCCGCCTTCCGCCTCCTGGCCGAGGGCCCACGCGACCACATCTGAGCGCGCCTAGCGGGCCGGCAGGCCGGCGTCGGTGAAGCGCCGCATCAGCGAGGACTTGCCGCGGTGCTGCTCGCGCAGGTCGTGCAGGCGCCGGGCGAACTCCTCGGGGGTGCCCGACCGGTCGTGGGCCTCGCGGAGATCCTTCAGGAGGGTGACGGCGGCGTCGTAGGGGCCGGGCTGCTTCTGCCCGATCAGGTGGGCGATGTCCTGCCAGGCTTGCCCGGTGTTCTCGGTCAGGCGGTCCAGGTGGCTCTCGCGAGCCCGCTGTTCGGCTCGGCGGGTCTGGGCGTGGGCCTGCTCCTGCTGTCGGGTGTGCTCGCTGCGCACTTCGTAGGCGGCGTCGAGGAGCTCTGCGGCTGAGCGGCGCCGGGTGGCGGTGGACGGTTCGGCTGCGCCGTGGGACGCGGCGCGGTGGCGGGCCAACAGCGCGGGACCCGGTTGCTGGGCGGCGCCCAGGGCCGCGTTCAGTAGCAGGTCGTCCTTTTCACGTTGCGGCAGGGCGCGGATCCAGGAGGCGAGCGCGTCCTTGTCGATTGCCTGGGAAGGGGCGGCACCGCTGGCGCGGGCAGCCGCGGCGAGCAGGTGCGGGTCGATGCGCAGGAAGTCCGCCAAGGCCTGCTGAGGGCCGGTGAGTCGGGCAAGGCCTGCGGGTACGGGTGGCTCGACGGCAGAGGTGTACTCGTTCTCGTCGACGTCCTCCTCCAGCTCCCAGCGGGTGAGCGCGGAAAGCCACGCCAGATAGAGGGGACGCAGGTCGCCCCCGGCGAGCTCGGTACGCAGGGTGGTGAAGGAGGCGAGCGTGAAGGAGGTCTCGAAGTCCCACTCGCCGCCGTCCTCGGCCTCGTAGGCGAAGTCGAGCAGCAGGTGCCCCTTCCTGGTCCAGCAGGTCAAGGCGCCTTCCGCGCAGTACGGTTCGGCGCTGCCGGCGGGAAGCAGCGTGGTGGGCAGACGCAGCATCAGGTGCCGCGAGCCCCAGTTGGCGAAGTACAAGTGGGCGTCGTAGAGCTGCTCCATCAGTTTGCGCTCGTCGCCGCGGAAGTTGCCGTAGTGGTACTCGTTGACGAAGTGCGTCGCGCTGATCCGGGCCCGGCTCGACAGGGTCCGTACCCGCTCGAGTTCGTCCTTGGTCAACGGCCGGTCGATGGATTGGAACTCGTAGTACTGGTACTCGCTCACGGCCGTGCAGACTACCGTCACGCGCTGCGGTCCATATCACGGGACCGGGGTCTGATCCCTCGTTCGGGCCGTGTACACGGTCATGGTCCCGGAGGTGACGTCACGTTCGTAGGATCGGGCGGAGGACGACAGGCCCGCAGGGGCCGGAGGGCAGGCGAGTGGTGGTGACAGCGAGGGAACGGCTGGCTGGGCTGCTTGGTGGGGCGAAGACGGCGGGGGCTTTCAGCGCCCGGCTGGAGGCGCCTGCGGCCGGCCTGGGCCTTGAGGCGGCCGGGGTCGGGTCGGTGAGCCTTCCGCTGCGGGCGCCCCAGGTGAAGCGGCTGATCTCGGTGGCGCGGCCGGCGTTGTTCGGGCGGGGCGAGGAGACGCTGAGCGACACCGGGGTGCGTGACACCTGGCAGATCTCGCCGGATCAGTTCAGCCTTGCCGGTCCTTCCTGGCCGTCGCTGCTGAGCGGTGCGCTGGAGCACTTCCGGGACGCTCTCGGTCTCCCGGCGGCGACCCGGCTGCGGGCCGAGCCGCACGCGATGCTGGTGTACGGCAAGGGCCAGTTCTTCCTTCCGCATCAGGATTCGGAGAAGGACGACGCCATGGTGGGCACGCTGGTGCTCTCCCTGCCGTCGGCGCACACGGGGGGAGAACTGGTCGTCGAGCACGCCGGGCACAAGTGCGCGTACCGGGCCTCGAAGACGGATCTGACCCTCGTCGCCTTCTATGCCGACTGCCGGCACGAGGTCACCCCGGTCCGGTCCGGGTACCGGGTGACGCTTACCTTCAACCTGCTCGCCGAGCAAGGGACGTCGGAGCAGGCGTCCGGGCCGTCGGCAGAGCTGGCACACAGTCTGGGCCGGCACTTCGGCTCGCCCGCCAAGTCGCGTTACGGCAGCCGCGAGCTGGATCCGCCGACTCGGCTCGTATACCTGCTCGATCACGAGTACACCCAGCGGGGCCTGAGCTGGGAGCGGCTCAAGGGCGCGGATGCGGGACCTGCCGCTCTGCTGCGCGCCGCCGCCGGGCAGGCCGGGTGTGAAGCGGTGCTCGCGCTGGCCGAGGTGAAGGAGACCTGGGATGCCTATCCCGAAGGGGAAGATCCCTGGGACGACTACGGGTACGACGAGGATGATGAGGAGGAGGAGAGCGGCGACGCGGACGTGGACTACGTCCTCCAGGAGCTGATCGACGACGAGATCACCCTCGGCTGGTGGACCGACCCGGACGGCGCCGGCGGTGAGCAGATCTCGTTGCAGGTGCACGACTACGAGGTGTGTGCGAGTACCGCGAGCACTGATCTGACGCCCTACGACTCCCGGTACGAGGGCTACATGGGGAACTACGGCAACACGCTGGACCGGTGGTACCGGCGGGCCGCGGTCGTCGTGTGGCCGCGTGAGCGGGCCTTCGCGGCCCGTGGCGAGGCCGGATCGCGGTGGGCCCTGGAGGAACTGCGCGCTGGCATCACGCGGGGCAACCTGGACCGGGCGCGCGACGACGCCCAGTCCCTCGCACCATTCTGGAAGTACACCAGCCCGCAACCCGAGCTGCTGGAATGCGCGTTGCGGGTGGCCGTGGGCCTGGACGCGGCCGAGACCGCGGCCATGCTGCTGGAGCCGTTCCATGTGGACGCGCTGGCCCCGGAGCACGCGGGCCCACTCGCCGCGGCGGCCGAGCGGTACGGAACAGGGTGGATGCGGCAGGTCGTCGACGGCTGGTTCGCATCGGAGCGCCGCCACCCACCGCAGCAGTACCAGTGGACCGAGCGACTGCCCCAGCTGTGTGTGGCGCTGCGCGCCCACGGGGAGGCGACGGTGGTGCGGCTGCTGCCGGCAGGGGTCTGGGCAGCGGTCGACCGTGGTCTGCGGCTGTGGACCACGACCGGTCCGGCCGAGATCCGCCGTGCACAGCTGGAGCAGCTGGCCCTGCCGCTGCGACACCTCTTGGCGGCGGCCGACGAAGAACTGCGGGATGCCATCCTGGCTGCCCTGCGCGAACGCGGGAACACGGTGCTCGAGTGCCTGATGCCGATGCTGCGCCGCGCCGCGGTGACGAGCACGTCCGCCGAGTGGGGCATGGCGGGGCTCGAAGCGATTGCGCGGGACTGCGCGGACCGCCTCCGCACGGTGTGCGAGGGGCCGCTGCGCGCCACCGACGACTGGTCGGTGGCCTGGGCCGGGTGTGGCTGCGGACTGTGCGATGTCCTTGGCGAGTTCCTCGGCTCCCGGTCGCGGAAGGTGCTCGAATGGCCGCTGGCGAAGGAGGGCCGACGCCACGTGCACTCCAGGATCGACTCGGCCGAGCTGCCGGTGCGCCACCAGACCAGGCGACAGGGGCGCCCGTACACGCTGGTACTGACGAAGACCCAGGAGCTGTTCACCCGTGAGCAGACAGTCCGGCGCCAGGCCGCGACGGACCTGGCATGGCTGAGGTCGCTGCGGAACGGATGACTGCGGCTTCCGGCTCGGCGGCCGCGCGGTACGCCCTGGCCGGAACCGGTTTATCGGCCGAGGCGACCCGCCAGATCGTCGCCATCGGCGGCCGCACCCGCGTCCTCATCGTGACCACCTTCGACCTGGACGAGTAAGTAGGCCTACGAGGGCCTGCGCGCCGGTGCCAGCGGCTTCCTGCTCAAGGGCGCACGCCCCGAGAAACTCGTGGCCAGCATCCGGGCAGTCGCCACCGGCGAGGCCGTCGTCGCCCCGAGCCTGACCCGCCGCCTGCTGGACGCCTACCCCCACCAGGTCCTCGCCCCGTCCGGTACCCCCGCGCCCGAAGGCCCAAGCTGCAGACACTCAGCGACCGCATTCAGGCGGTGATCACGGCCTACGACGCCGGGCTGGTCAGAGCCAGACCATGACCGGGGACCGGGCCGGGCGGGGCACAGCCTCAGGACGCCCCGCCCGGGGCAGGAGGACATGGCATCCCTGGCGGTGAACCGGACGCGTTTGGCACCGAGGAGGGGGCGTCACTGTGAGTACCGCGCTGCCGCAATGGATGTACCCGCCCCGCGAGAGCGGCTGGGAGGCGGAAGACCTCGACCTGCTCAACGGTCGGCGCTGCCGGGCGGTACGACCCATTCGGTGGGTTGTCCGGTGAGGGAGGCGATCATGTCGAAGTCGCCGTCGTAGTGGACGACTGTCCGCCGGTGCAGTTCTGCCGTGGCGGCGATCAGTAGGTCGGGGAGGGACAGTGCGCGGTGGAAGCCTGCGTTGAGAGCGTGGCGCTGGACTTCCAGGGCGCGGGCGAAGGTGTGGTCGTCGGCGTGGAGGTAGTCGAAGGCGTGGAGCCAGGTGCTGATCCGTGTTGCTTCTGAGCTGTCCCGTGCGGAGTGGATCATCTCGTACTCGGTGGGCTGGCACACGGCGAGGAGGTAGCGCTCGTGCAGGGGTTTGAGCACCTCTTTGACGTTCGGTTTCGTCCAGCGGGCCAGGGCGGACTTGTCGATCAGGTAGCGGTCCTGCATCAGGCAGCCCGGCCTCCGTCGCGGTCGCCGGTGTGTTTGAGGGAGCCGTCGGCGTTGCGGGGGCCGGTGTTCTCTACGATCTCGCTGAAGTCGAGTTCACCGGCCTCGATGGCGTCGAAGCCCTCCTGTCGGAGGTGTCTCTTGACGGCGTCCTCCATGGCGAGGCGGACAGCTTTGGCCTTGGTCTTGGTGCCGAAGATGCGCATGGCCTCGGTGACCATGTCTTCGTCGAGGTCGATGACGGTTCTGGCCATGTGGACGGTCCCTTCGTAGATGCTTCTGTCAGTGAAACGATGCCATATATCCACAATGGAAGATATCGTTTTGATCAGGGATCTCGTGGTGGATGGAGAGACTGCGGCGTTCGTGGCGAAGTGCCGCGCGGTCGCTCCTTGTGGGAAATGGATAGTCATCCTCATGCCAGGCTCCACCCCTGCCGGGGGTCCCGTCAGAAGCGATGGGACGGCGAGAGGTGGTTGTCCAAGCAGCCCTGCCGGTGGACAGCCGGTGGACAGACGCCTTTGG
This sequence comes from Streptomyces sp. NPDC002785, assembly GCF_040295565.1. Lineage (NCBI taxonomy): Bacteria > Bacillati > Actinomycetota > Actinomycetes > Kitasatosporales > Streptomycetaceae > Streptomyces > Streptomyces sp. NPDC002785. The sequence goes on from NZ_JBEOVN010000002.1 coordinate 92,624, forward strand.
GCGGTGCATCACGGGGTAGTACGGGTCAACCTGCTACGCATGGCCTGACCAGGAAAAACATCACTGGGCGGCACGGCGGGGCGCCCTGCAACATGATCGCTATTGGTCTCGTAATGCGTAGGTCTCGGGTTCGAATCCCGAAGGCGGCTCATTGAAGGCCCAGGTCAGATACCCTCTGACCTGGGCCTTTTGCTGTTCTGTGACCTTGTTTCTGTCGCTGCCTCAGCCCGGAAGCCCGGCCGGTCGCACTGCGCGAGCACCTGCGGCCCACGGCAGCCGTTAGGCGACGTTCATCACATGACGGGGCCCCGGTCGGATTCCGTCAGGCGGCGCGCCGTGCGAATGTCCGGGCGCGGCGGCGGCGCTGGGGGTCGAAGGCGTCGACGGAGCCCGCGCCCCCGTTGCCGGGGCCCTCCTGCCATCCGCGGATCGTGCGGGCCACGCCCTTCACCTTCGGGTGGCCCGGCTTGTACGCGATCTCGAAGTGGGACTCCTTCGGCGTGCCGAAGTCACCGCCCCACGCGATCACGCCGTCCAGCTCGGCGAGGATGTCCCGCACCACGACCAGCTCCTGCGGGTACAGGCCGCCCTTGACGCCGACCGGGTAGGCGTGCGGCCGGATCGCCAGGGCGCTGCCCGACAGGTAGTTGGACTCGTACTCCTCGGTGATCGTGCGGTCCGTGGAGTGGCCGCTGACGTCGCCGGCGCGCAGCTGGTCCACCTCGTAGTGGAACCGGCGGGCCACGTGCAGCAGGATCACCGCCGCGTCGCCGTCGGTGAGGCGCACGGACTGGCCGGAACCCTCGATCCGAAACAGCTTCGCCTCCTCCAGTACGGGCCAGCCGTTCGCCGACTTTCCGCCGGACCAGCGCCGGCCCGCGGGCGGGGCGCCCTCGGCCGCGTGCGCGACGCCGGGCAGGGCGGTCAGGGCCGTGGCGGCCCCGAGGGCGGCACCGGCCACCAGGACGCTACGCCGGTCAAACTCGTGTCTCACGCTTCTTCCTTCCGATGACCGCTGCCGCGACGGCCCCCGCAACACAACCGAGGAGCAGCACGGCGACAGCGACGAGAGTGGGGTTGACGAAGGCGGGAACCAGGTCGTGAGCGGCGTTGCACTTGTTGTGCAGCGGAAACCAGCGCGACGGCTCACGCCAGTGTTCAGTCCGGTAGGCGTCGTCGTAGCGGATGCCACGCTCCGCACAGGTCTCCTCGGCGTCGAGGCCACCGGAGAAGATCCCGATGAACCAGGTGACGAAGCCGACGGCGGTCAGAACGACCGCGGGGAAGATCCACCATCCGGGGCGCTCCCACCGGCGGGTGCGCAGACCGCGCGCGGTCTTCCAGACGCTCAGTGCGAGCACGGCCAGGATGAGCAGGGGCAGAGCGATGGCGGCCAGTGCCGAGAAGGCGTCCACTTACGACCGGGTCCCTTCGTTCAGTTGCGGGCCGCCGCGCGAACCTTGGCGGCCTTCAGGTACTTCTCGTGGTTCGCTTCGTAGGTCGCCTGGAGACGCTGCTCGGTTCCGGTCCGGGCCAACAGCACATCGACGAAGCCCTGCTCGAACGGCTCCAGTTCGTCGGAGCCGAGCATGGCAGGGAGGGTGAGGATGCCACCGCGGACCGTCACCAGACCGATCTGGGCGGCCACGACCTCCTTGTCATCGGCGGCGGTCAGAATATTGTGCGCGAGGAACTTGGCGTCCCCCGTGTTGCCGTTGAACCGTCCCGACCAGTAGTTGTTGAACCGCCGCAGACCGCCGCCGCCGTTGTACAGGTCCCGGACGGCCTGGGCGATCGTCTTGCCGTCGCGGACAGCCTTGGCCAGCAGCCAGGCGTCGGCGTCCTCGATGAGGTCGTTGTACCCGAAGCTGGAGGCGACCCCCACCTTGGCCATCTTCAGCTGGACGAAGTTACGGCCGTCGGGGTACTGGCCGGACGCGCGGCGCCAGTCGACGTAGAGGGTGAGCAGGTCGCCGCCCCAGCCCGCAATGTCGCCCTCGTTCACCGACTTCGGGTTGGACGGCATCCAGGAGACGAAGTGCCCGTTGGCGGAGGCCATGAGGTGCTCGGCGCCCAGCTCGTACGCGGTGTACGGGTCGGTGAAGTCGGTCATCGTCGAGAAGCCGTTGCTGTTGGCGTAGTCGACGAACTTGCCGTCGTAGCCGCCGATCAGGAAGTCCCAGTCGCCGCCGCCGTAACTCTTGTGCCGCATGTACTCCATCACCAGCTGGGACTTGTTGCGGTCGCTGCCGGTGTAGGTGAGCGCGAGGTCGTACAGCCGCTGGACGTAGTTGATCAAGTTGTCGGCCGGGCCGGACGGCTTGTTGACGCTGCTCTGGCCGGGGTCGGCGCCGGAGACGACATCACGGTCGAGGTCGAACGTGTCCGACCCGTTGGTGACCTTGAACTCCTTGATCTGGTTGAAGGACCAGTTCGCCGGAGTCGGGATGCCGAGGTTGCCGGAGAAGCCCCACGACATGCCCGAGACGAATGAGTAGCGGGCGCCGGTCTGCCGGCTGACGACCGTGCACACATTCCGCGACCCGTAGACGCCGTGCACATAGCGCTTGCCGTTGTAGGCGAGGGCGGCGGCCACACCGTGGAAGTACGGCACGATGGCGGCGTCGATCTCCTCGCGGGTGGCATCGTAGTCCACGGCGAAGTAGATGACGGTGCCGCGGTTGAAGCCGTAGTCCGCGGCCAGCTTGTGGGCGTTGAGCGCGTGCTGGTAGCCCCGGGTGTAGGTGAAGTCGGCCAGTTGGCGGGCATTGTCCTGGTAGATCGGGAACACCTTCAGCCCGTTGCTGAAGATGGTCTCGAGCTCTCCCGGCTTGATCTCCTTGTCCAGGGTGGAGCCCGGCGGGTCGTAGAGGTAGCGGCCCACGACGTTGTAGCCGTTGGAGCGCAGCCACTGGGCCCGGGACGCGGTGATCTCGAACCGGGTGTCAGAGCCGGAGGCGGGCCGGTCCGGGTCCCCCATCGAGACCAGGAGCTGCGCCCAGGTCCGGTAGTCGGCACGGCCGTTGTCGTCCAGCTTGCTGAACCGCTGGAATATCTGGACCCATTCACGGAGCTTGGCGTCGTAGTTGCTGCGCCATGTGGTGGGCGTGCCCGTGTCACTGGTTCCGGTCGGGACGGGGGAGTTGAACACGCAGGCGGCGGAGAACAGTTCGACCCAGAGGCCGGAGTCGCCCTCGCCGAGGTTCTTGGTCTTCAGGCCCTCCTGGGTGGCAGGGCCGAAGTTGCCGGTGGGGTCGGCGATGCCCAGTTCGTACTGGATGGCGATCATCAGGGCCTTCTGCACGTCACGGGAGTAGATCCCGTCGGCGGGGCCGATGCTGTAGGCGCCCTTCGTCCAGTAACGGCCGTTGAGCCAGCGCTGGATCGAGCGCACCTCGTCCGTGCCGCCGGAGACCTTGGCGTAGGCGTCCATGTTCAGGATGCACTTGAAAATCTTGGCAGTGGTGACACCGCCGGCCGTGCCTATTCCACCGTCGGGCAGGCCCATGTCGACACGGAGGGCCTTGACGGCCTCCGTGGTCACGGCACCGTACTCGCCGTAGCCGTTGGCCCCCCAGTAGCCCTTGCAGAACAGGCCGTGCTGGAGGATGCGGACAATGTTCGAGTTCTTGTTCCAGCCGAAGCCGATGTCGCCGAGGGCCGAGAGCTTGGACATGGTGGTCGGGCCGAAGCTGGCGACCACGGGGCTGATGCCCAGCTCGTGCTGGAGCCCCATGGTCAGAGCGATCATGGTGGGCCAGCCGGTACGGCCGTCCTCCGGGCACCGTGTGTATCCGGAGACGCCGCCGTAGGTGGTGTTGACCCACTTCTGCGCATCGAGGACTTTCTCGTCCAACGTCCGTCCTTTCTCGGGAACCGGCACGGCACCAGGGCACAGCGGCGTGGATGCGGGGGAAATGTGGTCCGCCGAGGACCCGATGCCACGTGCGGCCGACACTACGGTTCGGTAGTCTCCGTTCCCTCTTCGCCGCGTCCAGCCGGTCCGTTCAGGCGGTGGTGCCGTCCGCCCTGATCTTCGGCAGGCTGTCGCCGGTCGGTCCTCCCCTGGCCGGGAGCCGTCAGGCAGGCGTCCTTCCTATGCGCCTCGCCCGCCGCCTATGCACACCGCCGCCCGATCCGTGCCCCGCACGTGACCGACGGGTTCAACTGGTCCTGTTCCTGAGTCCGGTGACTGCACACGGAGTGACGGAGGCGGTTCGATGACCACACCCCTGGCCGACTATGCCAAGTTCGCGGGCAAACGCGTCGCGATCGTCGAGCACATGCAGAACCACCCCTTCGTCCTGGGGCTGCATCAGGCGCGTGAGCACGGACTGGAGGTGTGGCTGCTCACCGGTGACCGCTCCTGGTACACCCACGGCCACGACTGGGACTCCCACCCGCTCGCGGCGGCCGTCGACCGGGTGATCGACGTGGACACCACCGATGTGGAGGCGGTGTTGTCGGCGGTGACCGGCCCCGACAGCCGGCCCCTGGTGGACGGAGTGACGTCGTTCTCCGACTACCACACCGTCCTCGCCGCGCAGGCGGCCCAGCGGCTCGGGCTGCCCGGTCCCGACCCCGTCGCCGTGGAGACAGCGAACGTCAAGGACCGGCTGCGTGTCGCGCTCGGGGACGTGCCGTACAACATCCCGCACGCGCTGGTGAGCCGACGGGACCAGCTGGAGGAGGCCGCCCGCCGGCTGGGTTTCCCGATGATCGCCAAGCCGCCCGCGGAGGCCATCAGCTACGGGGTCCGGCGCGTCGACGACATGGACCAGCTGGTCGAGGCGTGGCAGGAGCTGTCGCAGGTGCGCCACAGCCTGCGCGGCCAGCCGCGGTCCGGGGACGTGCTGCTGGAGACGTACGTCGAGGGCGTCGAGGCCAGCGTCGAGACCATGACGGTGGACGGACACACCCATGTCTTCGGCGTCACGTCCAAGGACCTGTTCGGGGACCCCGCCTACATCGAGTGCGGGCACACCTTCCCCGTGCCGCTGTCCGACGAGGAGCGCGATGCGCTGTACTCCGTCGTCCGCCGGACCCTGGAGGCGATCGCCTACCGGCACGGTCCCTGCCACACCGAGGTGCGGCGCACCGAGACCGGGTGGCGCGTCATCGAGGCCAATCCGCGCACCCCGTCGAGCTGCATGACCATGCTGGTCACGGACGTCACCGGGCGCAGCCCGATCCTGGACGCCTGGCTGCTCGCCATCGGCGAGGTCCCGCCGATCGAGCCCGTCGTCCACAACGGCGGCGCGGCCGTGCGCATGATCTACCCCGAGCGGCGCGGCACCCTCAAGCGGATCGACGGCATCGAGGCCGCCTCCGCCGTTGCGGGCGTCCAGGTACTGCTGCACGTGGAGAAGGGCGACAAGCTGCTTCAGCGCATGGACAACTCCTCCTGCGTCGGCTTCACCTACTGCAACGGACCGGACCGGCTGGAGGCCCAGGCCCTCGCCGACAAGGCGGCCGGCTTTCTCGACTTCGTGGTCGAGGAGGACGAGGAGGACGAGGCCGGCCAGGACGTGCGGTCGTGAGCGGCAGCGCCGAGGTGGTGCCGGTGCCCAGCGCCGCCGCGCTGGAGGAGGCCGGCTGGTCGGATCTGGTCGGCCCCGAGGACTTCTTCCAGACGCCACGCTGGCTGGGGGTGCAGGAGCGGAACTCCGGCACCACCATGGACTTCCTGATGCGCCGCCGGGCGGGCGCGCCCGTCGCGGCCCTGGTGACCGCGTGGGCGGACGACTCGGTGCCCTGGCTGCTCGCCCGCCCCGACGCGATGCTCGCCCGGGGAGTGCGGGACGAGGTGCCCGAGGCGCTGGCCCGGCTCGCCGACGTCGCCCAGGGCGATGCGGCCTCGCTGCTGCCGTCCCTGGTGTGCGGCGGCCGCCACCTGGGCCGCACCCGCCCGCTGGCCGCGCCCGACGCGCTGCCGTCGGACGTGGAAGCCCTGGTGGCGGACGCCGAGCGGCTCGCCGCCGAGCGGGGCGCGGCCTCCGTGTGCTTCCCGCACGTCGACGAGCGCGACGCCGACCTCGTCGAACTGCTGCGCCGGCGCGGCTATGTGTCCCACCCGTCCGCGCACTACGCCTGGCTGCCCATTCCGCCCGGCGGCTGGGACCAGTTCCTCGCCGAGATGAGCAAGCACCGGCGCCGCCGGGTCCGTCTGGAGCGGCGCGCGCTGGCCGAGGCGAAGATTGACGTACGCATCGAGCCGCTCACCCCGGACCTGGTGCGCCGGCTCGGCGAGCTGGACTGCAACCTGCTGCGCAAGTACGGCAACCCGGCCAGCCCCGAGCACTCGGCCGGCCTGATCGGCTGGATCGGCGAGGTCATGGGCGACGACGTGATGGTCTCCGTCGCCCGCAAGGACGGCGTCCCCATCGGCTTCGGCATGGTGCTGCGCTCCAGATCCCGGGGCCGGGAGGAGTGGTTCGGCCACCGCGCCGGCTTCGACTACGACGCCCAGGGCAGTCTGCCGCTCTACTACGACGTCCTGTACTACCGCGTCCTGGAGGCGGCGGCCGAGCAGGGCGTCACCGTCCTGCACGCCGGGATCGGCAGCGTCGAGGCGAAACTCGCCCGCGGCTGCCTCGCCGCCCAGGAACACTCCTTCCTCCTGCGCCTCGAAAAGAGCCCACGATGACCGCCCCGACACGACGACCCGCCCCGGCAACCAGCGGCCCCGGCTGGGACGCCGCCGTGGGCGCGCTGGTGAACCCCTGCGACCGGCGCGGCGGAACCCTGCGGCTGGTCTCCTCGGCCGACGTGGACTCGCTCGACCCGGCGCGCACCTACTACGTGTGGGTGTGGCTGCTCCAGCGGCTGCTCAACCGCACGCTCATGGCCTATCCGACCGACCCCGGGCCGGGCGGCCTCGTCCCGGTCCCCGACCTGGCCGAGAGCCCCGGGCGGGTGAGCGATGGCGGCCGCACCTGGACCTACCGGCTGCGCCCGGGTCTGCGCCACTGCGACGGCACCCTGATCACCTCGGCCGACGTGCGCCACGCCGTGCAGCGGGTGTTCGCCCAGGACGTACTGCCCGGCGGCCCCACCTATCTCGTACCGCTACTGGACGACCCCGCCCGGCCCTACCCCGGCCCGTACCGGACCGAGGAACCGCTGAAGTCCGTGCGCACGCCCGACGAGCACACCATCGTCTTCCATCTGAACCGGCCGTTCTCCGACTTCGACCACCTGATGGCCCAGCCCTGTGCGGCGCCGGTGCCGCGGCAGGCCGACACCGGCGCCGACTACGGCAGCGCCCCGCTCTCCAGCGGCCCGTACCGCGTGGCCCGGCACCGGCCGGGCGCGTACCTCCACCTGGAGCGCAACCCCTACTGGGACGCTGCCACCGACCCGATCCGGCCCGCGCTGCCCGACCGGGTGGAGCTGACCATCGGCCTGGACATCGACGAACTCGACGCGCGGCTGATCGCCGGGGAGTTCGACGTCAACCTGGAGGGCCGGGGGCTTCAGCACGCGGCCCAGAACCGGGTCACGGTGGACGAGGTGCTGCGTTCGCACACCGACAACCCCCGCACCAGCTTCCTGCACTTCGTCGCGATCCAGCCGCACATCCCGCCGTTCGGCGACATCCACGCGCGCCGGGCCGTGCACTACGCCGCGGACCGGCTGCTGCTCCAGGAGGCGCGTGGTGGTCCCGTCACCGGCGGCGATCTGACCACGGCTCTGTTCCCGCCGCGGCTGTCGGCCCGTCAGGACCTGGACCCCTACCCGAGCGGCCCGGACCTGCGCGGCGACCTGGACGCGGCGCGGGCCGAGCTGAAGGCGGCGGGCCTCCCGGACGGCTTCGAGGCGGTGATCGGCACCCAGCGCGGCAAGTTCCGGCTGGTGGCCGACGCGCTCGTCGAGTCGGTGGCCCGGGTCGGCATCCGGCTGACCGTCAAGGAACTGGACGTGGCGACGTACTTCAGCCTGGGGGCAGGCCATCCGCAGACGGTCCGCGAGCACGGGCTGGGGCTGATAGTCACCGACTGGGGCGCCGACTTCCCCACTGAGTACGGCTTCCTCGCGCCGCTGGTGGACGGCCGCCAGATCAAGCGCAACGGCGGCAACTGGAACCTGCCCGAGCTCGACGACCCGGTGGTCAACGGCCTGATCGACGAGACCCTGAACACCACCGACCCCGCCGAGCGCGCACGCCGGTGGCGGGAGGTGGAACGCCGGGTGATGGAGCACGCCGTGCTGCTGCCCCTCGTGCACGACAAGACCCTGCACTTTCGCAACCCGTGGGTCACCAACGTCTATGTCCACCCGGCCTTCGGGCTCTACGACGTCCAGGCGATGGGCCTGGCCCCCGGCGCGGCCTCCGGCTCCGACTCGTAAGGAAACCTCGTATGACCGACAGCCCACGGGACTTGGAGTTCGTCCCGCTCATCGCGGACGACGACGAGACGGTCGGCCAGTGGCTCGACCTGCTGGCCGAGTCGTCCGGCGACGTTCCGCACGCGGCTCCCCACTGCGACGTCGACATGGTCGGCTCGCTGCGCCATGCCCCGCCCGCCACCACGCTGGACGACTGGGTGGTGCGGGCCGACGGCCGGGTGGTGGGCGCGCTGCGCCTGGTGCTGCCCGAGGGGGCGCGGGCCGCCCACGTCGACCAGCTGCTCGTCCATCCCCGGCTGCGCCGGCGGGGTATCGGGCGCGCGCTGCACGGCCACGCTCTCGAGCCGGCCCGCAAGCACGGGCGGTCCACGCTCGCCGCGACGCTCACCGAGGGACTGCCGGGCGGCCCGCCGCTGGGCGCGGCGCCGGCCGCGTTCGCCGCCGCGATGGGCGCGGTGCGCGCGGACGCCCCGGGGGGACTGCACCAGTGGCTCGACCTCGACCGGCACAACCCGCTGGCGGACGGCGTCCCCGCTCCGCCGTCCGGCTACTTGCTCGTCACCTGGGGCACCATCACGCCCGACGCGTACGCGGTGCAGGTGTCGGCGCTGGAGCTCTCCCTGGGCGACGCCCCTGCGGACGCCGCCCAGCAGGAGGTCCGCACCAGCTACGCCCGCCAGTTCGAGACGATGCGCGTCGGCCGGGGCCGGCGGGCGCACCATACCGGCGTGGTGCACGAGGCGACCGGTGAACTGGCCGGCTACACCAGCGTCTCGAAGACCACCGGCAACCCCGAGTACCTGCTCCAGGGCATGACCGTGGTCCACCGCGCGCACCGCGGCCACGGCCTGGGCCTGCTGCTGAAGCTGGCGAACCTGGACCACGCGCTGCGCCACGAGCCGGCGGTGCGGCTGGTGGAGACGGCGAACGACGAGACCAACCGGCCGATGATCGCGGTGAACGAGGCGATGGGCTTCAAGCCCTACGACCGGTTGGTGTCCTGGACGCGGGAGGTCGGCTCGGCGGGGGATTGAGCGGCGGGTCGCGTGAGGCCGTCGCGGACCGGTGGCCGGTTCGCGGGGGCCTTGCGGCGTGAGGTCGTCGAGCCGAGCAGGACGCCACCGACAACCGCCACGCTGCCCGCGGCCGCCCAGCCGGTGAGGCGCTCGTCGAGGAAGAGCCAGGCGACCGTGACGCCGACGACCGGCACCAGCATGGAGAACGGCGCCACCGTGGCCGCCTCGTACCGCTTCAGCAGGGTCGTCCAGATGCCGGAGCCGACCACGGAGCCGGCGAGCGCGGTGTACAGCAGCGCCACCAGGGCGGGCCAGCCGTCGTCGCCGAAGGAGGCACCGAGTGCGCGCCAGCCCGTGGCAGGGCCCTCCATGACGGCCGACAGGGCCAGCAGCGGCACCGGCGGCACGACCGCCATCCACAGGGCGAAGCGCAGCGGATGGTCGGGGCGGGCCTGGCGGCCGGCGATGTTGCCCAGAGCCCAGCCGAGGGCCGCCAGCACGGTCAGCAGCAGCGGCAGCAGGGCGGCGCTGCGGGCCCGCTCCACCGCGATCACGGTCATGCCGATCACGGCCAGGGCGATCCCGCCCAGCTGCCGCCGGGAGATCCGCTCCCCGAGCAGCGCGGCGCCCAGCAGCATGGTGAACGGCGCCGCCGCCTGCACCACGACCGAGGCCCGCCCCGACGGCATGCCCTGGTCGATGGCGAGGAACAGCAGCCCGAACTGAAGCGCCCCGAAACCCATGCCGTACAGCACGAGCCAGCGCAGCGGCGCCTTGGGCCGGGGCACGAACAGCACCACCGGCACGGCCAGAACCAGAAAACGCAGCGCGGAGAGGAAGAACGGCGGGTAGTGGTCGAGGCCGATCCGGACGGCGAGGAAGTTCAGCCCCCACAACAGGGCCACGAAAGCGGCGAGGAACCGGTCCTTGGCGCTCACCGGGCGAGCAGCCCGGACTCTATGACACGCGCGCCGAGCCCGCGCAGGAACTGGCCGTCCCCGATGGACTTCTGCTCGTCGGCCTGTTGCCCCAGCACCAGGACGTACGTGTCGCCGGCGTGGTCCTGCAGCAGCCAGCAGAACATCATCACGCCCGGGGCGGAACCGGCCTTGAAGTAGGCCCGCGGCCAGCGGTCACGGTCCACGACGATGCCCGGATAGGCGGTCATGATGTGCTCGACCGTGCCGGTGGCGTCCCGCTCGCTGTCGGCCACGAGTCCGCGCAGGACATGCAGCACGTCGGCGGCGTTCATGAACCAGTCGACACCGAACCGGTGGACCGTCTCACCGAGATCGGAAAGGCGCACGGTCAGCGGCCGGTCGATCCCGTCCAGCAGCGCCCGCCGCGCGGTTTCGTCACCAGCGGCCCAGCGTTTCCTCAACTCCGGGTTTCCCCAGCCGAGTTCGAAGATCTCGCGGCTGCAGGGGAATGGCCGCAGCAGCGCGGGGTCGTGGTGCCCGGAGTCGGCCACCGCCCCTTCCACGGCGGTCCGGCCCAGCCTGTCGAGGACCAGGTCGGCGGCCGTGTTGTCACTCAGCGCGATCATCTTGTACGCCGTCTCGCGCACCGGAACCCGGGTGCCGTCCGGGAGGTCCTGCATGTCACCGGTGGGCAGGCTGCGCTGCCCGGGCCGTACGGTCACCTCGTCGTCCCAGGCCAGCTCCCCGCGCTCGACGGCGTGGGCGAGGGCGCGCATGACGTACAGCTTGTTCGTCGAGCCGGCCGGCATCGGCCGTTCGGCGGCCGATGCGTGCAGGACGTCGTACCCCTCGGGGGTCAGCCGCGCGGCGAGGACGGAGTGCTCGACGCCGGGCGTGCGCAGCGCCTCCTCCAGCTCGTCCCAGGTGTGTATCCCGGGAGTCACGACCTCGGGCTGGAGGGTGAGCATGCGGATCAAGCCGTTGGAGTCGAGCGTCAGCGACAGAGTCCGGCGTCCCTCGGCCGGCCCGGACAGCACGACCCACGCCTTGTGGGCGACGGGCTGGTACGACGCCACCGTGAACGGTCCCTTCGCCCGCCACCGGGCCACCGCCGCGGCGAAGTCCCGCCCGGGCCCGGCGGTCAGGGCGGGCGCGAAACGGCCGACGGGATCCACGTCCTGGCCGGCCTGGGCCGCGGTCAGCAGTCCCACGGCCCACCGGGCCGCCTCGCCCCGCGGCGAGTCGTCGGCGGCCAGCGCCGCGAGCGCGGCGGACGGGACGGAACCGGCAGCTTCGATCATCATCGCTCCTTGTCGGCCGCTGTGCGGGAGAAAACCGTGGTGACGCACGCTGTCAGTCCTCGTCGACCGTGATGGCCCCGCACGGACAGAGCTCGGCGCACAGCCGGGCCGACGCGTGCGACGTGCGCGGGGGAGCGGCGTCGAGCAGGATCACGGTTCCCGTCTCGGGGTTCTGGTCGAAGATCTCCGGCGCCGTGGCCGCGCAGCGGCCCATGGCGCAGCAGGCGGCCGGGTCCACCGCGACGGTGAGCCGGTGCAGGGCACTCACCAGGTCACCGGGAGGGCGCCGAGGCCGTAACTGGACACCTCGTGACGGAAGTCCAGCTCCTCGAACGGTACGGCCAGCCGGGCGCCGGGCATCCAGCGCAGCACGGCGGCGAGGATCTCCTCCAGCTCGACCCGGGCGAGCCACTGGCCCAGGCACTGGTGCATGCCGTGGCCGAAGGCGAGGTGGCGGCGGGCATCGCGGTGCGGGTCCAGCCTGTCCGGGCCGGGGAAGACCCGCTCGTCGCGGTTGCCCGCCGAGAGCGACAGCACCACGCCCTCGCCGGCCCTGATGAGCAGGTCGTCGAGCTGTACGTCCTCGACAGCGGCCCGGGCCAGGCCGTTCTGCACGATGGAGTGGAAGCGCAGCAGTTCCTCGACCGCCTTGGGCAGCAGGTTCGCGTCCTCGGTCAGCGCATCGGCCAGGCCCGGGTCGGTGAGCAGGCTCAGCAGGCTGAGACTGGCTTGGCTGGTGGTCGTGCCGTGCCCGGCCACCAGCAGCAGCCGGCACATCGGGACCAGTTCCCCGACGCTCAGGTTGCCCGGCCGCACCTGGTCGAGCACCAGCCGGCTGATCAGGTCGGTGCCGGGATCCGCCAGCCGCTGCTCGACCAGCTCGCGCAGGTAGCCGTCCAACTCGTCGCGCGCCGCCGCTACCTGATCGGGGGTGTAACCCCGGTCGATGAGGACGGCGCTGCGGCTCTCGATGAACTCCCGGCGGTCCTCGCCCGCCCCGAAGAGCAGCGTGATGACCCGGGACGGCACCGGGGTGGTCAGGCCGGCGACGAGATCGACAGGTCGTTCCCCGGCTACCAGCTTGGCGAGGAGATCGTCCACGAGCTCCCGCACCGCCGGCCTGAGGGCCTCGGCCCGGCGGGCCAGGAAGTCACGGGTGAGCATCGAGCGCAACCGCGAGTGGTCCGGCTCGTCCATGCGGATGAAGGACGCCGACTCGGGTTTGGCACGTACCAGTTGAGAGGTGCGGGTCAGCATGGGGAAGCCGGGCGCGCTGGTGACCGCGGTGAAGCGGCGGTCGCCCAGCACGGCCCGGATCCCGGCGTGCGAGGTCACCAGCCACACCTGGGCACCGTCCCACAGCGTCACCCTGCTCGCGGCCCTGCCGGTCCGCAACTCGGCGAGCTGCGGTGGAGGATCCACGGGTGAGACACGGGGCGCCGGGTACTTCGGTGCCGTCGGCTGCTCCTGAGGCGTTGCCTCGTTCATCATCCACCGCCCATCGCCGCACACGGATCGCGCCATTCGTGCAGCCAATCTGCCGCAGGCGCCCGGGGCGCGCCCGGGGCTCGGCACGGCCCGCATAACCCGGCGGGAACAGTCATAACCAGGGCCGCCGGAAGGAATTCACCGGGCAATGCGCCAACTGATAGTTTTTTGAAAACTGCATCGTCAACCGCCGCACGCAGTAGGGGAATTGATGTCATCCGCATTGCAGGGGAAAGTCGCGCTCGTCACGGGTGCGAGTTCGGGAATCGGCGAGGCCACGGCGCGCATGCTGGCCGCTGAGGGCGCCGCCGTGGCGATCGCGGCGCGCCGGGTCGGACGGCTGCACGCGCTCAGGGACGAACTGGCCGCCGCCGGGGCCGAGGTGCACGTCCTCGACCTGGATGTCACCGACGAGCAGGCCGTCCACGCGGCCGTGGCCGCCACCGTCGGGACCTTCGGCGGGCTCGACATCCTGGTCAACAACGCCGGGGTGATGCTGCTGGGGCCCGTGGAGGGCGCCGACACCTCCGACTGGACCCGGATGATCGACACCAACGTCCTGGGCCTGATGTACCTGACCCACGCGGCGCTGCCGCACCTGCTGCGCAGCCGGGGGACCGTGGTGCAGATCTCGTCCGTCGCGGGGCGGGTCGCCATGCGTGGTGCCGCCGCCTACAACGCCGGCAAGTTTGCCGTGAACGCGTTCAGTGAGGCGCTGCGTCAGGAGGTCACCGAGCGCGGCGTGCGCGTGGTGGTGATCGAGCCGGGCACGGTCGGGACCGAACTGCGCGAGCACATCACCCACGCCCCGTCGAAGGCCGCCATCGAGGAACGTGTAGCCAAGATCCGCCAGTTGCAGAGCACCGACATCGCCGAGGCGGTGCGCTACGCGGTGACGGCCCCGCCGCACGTGACGGTCGGCGAGATCTTGATACGCCCCACCGACCAGGCCTGAGTCCGCCACCGGGCGGCGCACGCGGCTATCCGTCCGGTCTTCGGCCGCTCTCCGTGGCGGCCCACGAGGAGAGCACGAAGAGCGAGCCTGCCTACGATCGATTCCGAACCAATTAAAGAGCAACTGCGGACAATTCAGCGGTACTGATCTTCACGGAAAAGGAAACCGAAATTGTCTCTCGGGTCGGAACTGACGTCTGTGGCCGGTCGGCCGGAATTGCTCTCTCCGTTCAGCCGCAATGACCTGTCATTACTGGACACGGTGGGACAGTGCGGCGATCTCGGGGAGGTCGCCCGGCGTGCCGGGGCCCGGCACGCCGCCGTGGAACGCCAACTGGACCGTCTCGACCGGACCGTCGGACTGCCGCTCACCCTGCGCAGCCGTCACACCGCCCGGCTGACCTCGGCGGGTTCGCGCCTGCTCGTCGCCGGGCGCCGGTTCTTCCACCAGGTCGACCTCGCCGCGCGCACGCACATCTTCGGACACGGCTCCGAAGCCGTCGACGCCCCTGAAGTGCTGTCCGTCGCCTCCACCGAACCGCTGCTCGAGGAGGTCGTCGAGGACGCCGCGGCCCTGCTGGGCCTGCTGCTGTCGGTCCGGCACGAAGCGCCGCACCGGGTCGCCGGGCAGTTGGCCGGCTACCACGTCGACGCGGTGTACACCTGGAGCCTGGACTCCCCGCGCCACTCGTTCGACCGGGCGACGCGCACGTACGCCGTCCTCGACGATCCGCTGTGGGTGATCCTGCCGCGCGACCATCCGCTCGCGGTCCGGGACACGGTCTCGCTGGCCGACCTGCGGGACGAGACCTGGGTGTCCGAGACCGGACCCACCTCCGAGATCCTGGTTTCCCGGGTCTTCCAGACGGCGGGCCTGCCGTCGCCCACCCGGCTGCGTGTCACCGACGCCTCGGTCGCCCGGGGCATGCTGCGCCGGGGGGACGCGATAGGGCTGGGTTCCCCCACCCACCCGGCCGTCCTCGATCCCTCGCTGGTCCGCCGCTCCCTGGCGGAGCGTCCGCACCGCACCACGAGTCTGCTCGTCGACCCGACGATCGTGCCCCAAGCGGTGGCCCGGCGGCTGACCGTGCTGATCGCCGACCGGTGTCTGCGGCGCTTCGCCGAGCAGCACCGGGACCTGCTGAACGAGCCCTGGTGGGCGCGCTGGTACGTGGAATGGACCGGGCATCTCGCCGGCGGCGCTCCGGACCCGGACCCGGCGCCGGTGCCGGCCGAGGCCCGCAAGCTGGACGTGCCGGACCTCCATCTGCTGCGGGCCGTGGCCCAGCACGGCAGCATCAACCGTGCGGCGGCCGTGCTGTGCATCAGCCAGTCCGCGCTCACCCGCCGCATCCACCGCCTGGAGCAGTCCCTCGGCGCCCACCTGCTGCTGCGCAGCCCCCGGGGCACCGAACTGACCGGTCCCACGCGCCGTTTCCTGCACCAACTCGCCCGCTACGAGGCCGAGTTCCGCGACGCGGCGGTCGCCTGCCGCGCCGTCGACCACTCGTTGCCGCAGGGGCACTGGCCGACCCGGCACGTGGCTCCGGCGGGACTGTCGGGGGAGGCGGGGTGAACCGGCGCCCGTCCCGGCGCCCTGGGGCGTGGTTTCGACACACGTCCTGGGGGGCGGACGGGACGGGCGCCGCTCCTACTTCGCTCCGAGAGCCACGTAGTCGTACATCCCGAAGGAGCCGGTGACGTAGACGTTGCGGGCGTCCGGGTGGCGGTAGAGGAGGGAACGCGGGTAGAGGTACGGCACGATCACCGCGTGGTCCATGGTGAGGCGGTCGATGCGGTGCCAGATCTCCGCGCGCCGTACCGGGTCGGCGCAGGTGGCGCCCTCGTCGAGGAGAGCGCTGATCTCCGGGTCGTCGAGCTCGCCCATGTTCTGGTTGCCGCGCTCCTTGATCGCCCGCCCGTCGACGATCTGCTGGAGGAAGCCGTAGCCGTCCGGGAAGTCGGCGCCCCAGCCGAACATGATGATGCCGATCCCGTGCTCGCGCAGGTACTCGGGGCAGCCGCCGTAGCGGTCGAAGTAGTCGCCGGAGGGGAAGTCCAGGACCTCCGCCTCGATGCCGACCCGGGCGAGGCCGGCCGACAGAGCCTCGGCGGCCCGGTACTCCTTCAGCCGGTCCTTGCGGGCGGCGATCTTCGTCCGGAAGCCGTCGGGCATCCCCGCCGCCTTCAGTTCGGCGCGGGCCGCCGCCAGGTCCCCGGTGGAGTGCGGGCCGACCGGGTAGCGGTCGAAGGGCCGGTAGCCGTCGAGCGTCGGCGGCAGGATGGTGGTCGCGATGTCCCCGCCGACGGGGCCGCCGTACGCCTCCTGCATCGCGGCCTTGTCGGTGGCGAACTGCACGGCGCGCCGGCAGTGCACGTTGTCGAACGGCGGGATCCGGCTCGACAGGCAGTAGATCCAGGTGAAGCCGGTCAGCGGGTTGTCGGAGTTCGCGCGCAGCGCCGGGTCCGCGAGGATGCGCTCCTGGGTGGAGGGCTGCACCCCGAAGCCCGCCAGGTCGATGTGCGCCTCTCCGGCCAGCAGCAGACGGTCCACCTCGTGCGGGTCCTTGCCGAGGTGGACCTCGATGCGCCGGGCCCGCCGGACGCGTACCGGGTCGGTGGCCGGGTCCCAGTGCGGGTTGGGTTCCAGGACGGCCAGTTCGCCGCGCGTGTAGGAGGCGACCCGGTACGGTCCGGTCGCCACCGGCTTCAGCCGGTACTGCGCGCCCGTGTCCAGCCGGCGCGGCACCGGCGTCGTGCTCGGCATCGTCGCCAGCAGGTCGAGGCCGGCGAACGGCTCCCGCATCCGGAAGACCAGGGTGCGCTCGTCGGGGGTCTCCAGCGTGACCGGGCCGTCGGTGTCCGGCTCCCGCCACGGGCCGCCGTAGTCCGTGCCGAGCAGATGGCGGAAGTAGGTCGGCCCGGCGCCCAGCACGTCGGTGCCGTAATTGCTCCGGGCGATCGCGTACTTGACGTCGCCGGAGGTGACCGGGGTGCCGTCCTCGTAGCGCAGCCCTTCGCGCAGCCGGTACGTCCACACCCGGCCGCCCTCGGAGGGCTCGCCCAGGGACTCGGCCAGGTCGGGCACGAGCCGCTGGCCCGCCCGCCCCGGGGCGGTGTCGAAGGTGACCAGGGTCCGGCCGACGAGCCGGAGGAAGTTCCAGGTGTAGGCGTAGTAGGTGTTGCCGGGGTCGAGCGAGTCGAAGTCGTCCGTGCGGACGAGCCGGAGCGTGCCGCCCTCGGCGTCGGTGGAGCGGACCACACCCCGCACAGCGGCGTCGAAGTCCTCGTCCGTGGTCGTCGACCGAGTGGTCTCCATGGCCCTCCAGCCGTCGTCGCGTCGCGTTCCCTCACATCGTGCGGGGGCGGTGCGCCGGACGAGTGCCGTGGCGGGGTGCGCGCATAGCCGGGGGCCGGTCGGCATAGCCGGGCCGGGGCGACGTCCCCGGTCGGCCTGTTGGCAAACAGGGCCGTGATTCAGCATATTCACGCATGACAGGCCACGCTCCCCTTCACCAGGACCGGTGAAGGGGAGCGTGGCCGTACGGTACGGCGGCCGCCTACCGGCGTGGCGAGAAGGCGACGACGTCGCCCGCGCGCTCACCGCCGGAGAGCTGGCCGTTGCGGTCGGTGCGGATGTACACGCGGTGCAGCCAGCGGTCCTTGCCGTCCCAGCGCGGGGTGAACGGCGTACGGGCGTGCGTCGTGCGGAAGTTGTCGATGATCAGCACGTCGCCGGGGATGAGTTTGACCCCCACGGTCACCTCGTCCAGGGCCTTGGACAGGACGGCGACGGCCTCCTTGTCCTTCGGGTGCTCGGGCGCCAGCAGCTCGCGGTCGTACCCCAGGTACGGGTCCTGCGCGTCGCCGTACAGCGGCTTGACGTCGGCGATGGCGCCCGGGTCCTCGACACCGCCGCGGAAGGCCACGTCCACGCAGCAGGGCACCTTGCGGTCGAACAGCCGCGTCCGCGTCTCGTCGTCGAGCAGCGGCAGCGCCTTGCGGATCGACCCGACGAGGGTCTCGGCCCGGCGCTCGTGGTCCGCGCGGGAGCAGGCGAGCATGACGTAGTTCGGCTGGAGGACGTGGTACGCCATCTCCGTGTGGAACTCCAGCAGGGTCTCGGAGGTCTCCGAGGAGAGGTGGTGCGCGCCCGGCGACGGATACACGTCGTGGTAGACCGTGCCCGAGCGCAACTCCTGGTACCCCGTGTGCAGACCGAGGCGCCGCCCGGTCAGCGCGAGCATGGCCTCCATCACCAGCAGCCGGCGGTCCACCGGGGCCGGCGTGGAGGTGGGCGTGGCGGGCAGTTCGTCCTCGTCGACGGGCAGACCGCGCAGCAGCAGATAGCCGTCCTCGCTGCCCCCGGCGTTGAAGGTGTCGAGGGTGGTGGCCAGTCCCTCCGGCAGCCGGTCGGACAGCTCCTTCGCCTGCTGGAGAAAGTCGTACAGGTCTGCCCGCGGCACGTCCGGCAGCTCGGCGGCGAGCCCGAGCAGCGGCACGCGGTACGGGGTGCAGTCAACTATCGGAGAAGCCATGACGTGATGTTTCCTTCACATCCGAGTGTGGTGGGCGCGGGCGTATTGGTAGAGCAGTTCCGCTCCGATCTCCGTGGCCAGGACCGAGGTGATCCCACCGTGGTCGTACAGCGGCGACACCTCCATCACGTCGAAGCCGACCGGCTTGAGGTCCCCGACGCAGCGCAGCAGGGCGAGGACCTCGCGCGAGCTGAGCCCGCCCGGGGCGGGCGTGCCGGTGCCGGGGGCGAAGGCGGGATCGACCACGTCGATGTCGACCGACACGTACACCGGCCGGTGGCCCACCCGCTCACGGATGAGGTCGGCGGTTCCGCGCACGCCCAGCTCCCCGAACTCGTCGGCGGTCACCACGCGTACGCCGTGGCCGCGGGCGTAGTCGAGCGAGTCCGGCTTCGGGTTGTGGCCGCGGATGCCGATCTGGACCATCGCGGCGGGGTCGATGAGCTTCTCGTCGATACCGTGCCGGAAGGGCGTGCCGTGGTGGTAACGGCCGCCGTAGAACGCCGGGTTGGTGTCCGAGTGCGCGTCCAGGTGCACCACGGCGACCGGGCCGTGCTTCTCCGCCACCGTGCGCAGGGCCGCCACGGTCAGCGAGTGGTCGCCGCCGAGCATCAGGAAGGCGGCGTTGGCCTCCAGCAGGGTCTCCAGATGCCGCTGCGCCGTCTCGATCGCGATGTTCATGTCGAACGGGGTGAGATCCATGTCCCCGGCGTCGACACAGTCGATCAGGTCGAAGGTGCCGGGACCGCGGTCGATGCCGACACCGTGGATGAGGCCCGACTCGTTGCGGATGGCCCGCGGGCCGAACCGCGCGCCGGGCCGGTAGCTGGTGCCCCCGTCGTACGGGGCTCCGATGACCACGACGTCGTAGCCGCGGGGGTCCTGGTCGTGCGGCAGACGCATGAACGTAGGAATCTGTGCGTAGCGGGGTGAAACGTGCGAGTCGATGCGCTCCACGCTTTCAGCTCCCCTCCTGGAGGTCGACGACGGTCGGGGACGGAGCCTGGCGGGCGTGCGCGCTCATGTCGCCCCCTGTGCGAACCGGTCGGCCACGGACCGCACCACCTCCGCGGTGCTCACCTGCGAGGGATGGCGACCGGCCGCGACGGTGAGGCCGAACAGCTCGCGGACCACCTGATGCTTGGCCTTTCTGACCGCCTGCTGCGCGACACCGTGCTCGGCGAGCAGCCGGGAGAACGACGACGTGGTGCCCGAGCCCTCGTGGACGCCGAGCTTGGGCCGCATCACGGTCTCCTCGGGCAGCATGTCGGCCAGCGCGGCGCGCAGCACCCACTTGTCCCGGCCGTGCCGGCGCTTCAGCCCGGCCTCCAGCGGGACGAGCAGGTCGAGCACGTCCCGGTCCCAATAGGGGTGCGTCGTCCAGTGACCGGCGAGCGTGGACAGCACCGGAGTCATCTCGTTCAGGCCGTCGAAGGTCGCCATGTCGTGTGCCACGGCGCTGTCCAGGTTCGGCAGCCGGTCCTCGCGGTGCATGCCCGCGAGGGGGATGTCCGCGCCGTACCCGGTGAGGATCCGGCGCGGCGGGCCGTCGAGTGCGCGGTAGAGCGCCACGAGCGGCAGCAGGTACTCGATGATGTCCGGGTCCACCGATTCGGACGCCCACACGGCGTACGGCAGCTGCGCCAGCAGGTCGGCGGTGGGCACCTTGATCTCCCGGTGCCGGCTGCGCAGATGGTCGACGACGACCCGGGCCTGGGCGAACTCGTCGGAGGTGTCGGTGCCCATGGACACCGTCTCCAGCCCGCCGGCCGCCCGGTGTGCGCAGGCCGCGACGCCGGAGGAGTCGATGCCGCCGGACAGCACCACCAACGGCGTGGCGCCCGGTGCCACGCGTGCCTCGACAGCCTGCTCCAGAGCCGCGCGGACGGCCGCCACCGCCTCGTCCTCCGGCATGATCCGCCGGGCCAGGGGCGGGGTCCAGGTGCGGTGGGGCTCGGTCGTGCCGGACTGCAGGTCGATGTCCAGCACCGTGCCCGCCGGCACCTGGTAGACGCCCGCCAGGCCCGGCACCCGCCGTGCGCCCGCGAGCGGGAAACCCCGCGGAGCGTCGTCCCTGGCCAGCGTCTTCGCCTCGGTGGACGCCCTGACCTCGCCCGGGGTCATACGGACGTACAGCGGCACCGAGCCGGCGTGGTCGGTGGCCAGCAGTACGCGGCGTCCCGTGCCGACCATGGCCGCGAAGCGCCCGTTGACGAGCCGGAAGGCGTGCAGTCCGTAGCGGTCCAGCAGCCGCAGCAGCAACTGCGCGTCGCTGTCCGGTACGGCCCCCGCGGGCAGGACGGAGCACAGGGCGGCACGGTTGTAGAACTCGCCGGCGAGGATCACCGAGGTGTCCTCGTCCCGCGCCTGCGCGGCGTCGGGGGCGGCATCGGGAACGTGCACCAGCGTCGCGGCCAGGGACTGGTCGCGCAGGGGTGCCTCGATGTCGGTGCGGCTGCCGCGGGTCGCGAAGACCGCGTCGGGAATCCCGCCTCCGCCCGTACAGGCGGAGGCCAGGAACCCGAAGGCAGCCGGGAAGTCCGCTGCCTTCATGATCAGATACTCAGGGCGCCGAAGCCACCCGGCTGGAAGTCGTAGCTGATGGGGACCTCGATCAGGAAGGGGCGGCCGAGCTCGGCACCCTTGCGCAGCGCGGCCAGCAGTTCCTGCCGGTCGGTCGCCCGGGTCGCATCGACACCGTTGGCCTCGGCCAGGGCGACGAAGTCGACACCGGTGAACTTCACCGCGGGGTCGTGGCTGCGGTGGTGTCCGATGTTCTGGTACAGCTCGATCAGGCCATTGGTGTCGTTGTTGACGACCACGGTCACGATCGGCAGGCCCAGCCGGGCGATGGTCTCCAGGTCGGCGCTGTTGGAGTGGAAGCCGCCGTCGCCGGCGATGAGGAAAGTGGGCTGGCCCGGCCGGGCCAGCTGGGCGCCGATCGCGGCGGGGATGCCGTAGCCGAAGCTGGAGCAGCCGGCCGAGGTGAGGAAGCCGAACGGCTGGTCGGCGCGGGCGAACAGCACCCCGTAGTGCCGGAAGAAGCCGATGTCGGAGACGATCGTGCCCTCGCCGCTGCCGGCGGCCTCCGCCATGACCGTGTTCATCGAGTCGATGACCTGGTGCACGCGCATGCCGTCCTCGTAGTCCTCCGGGTCCGCGAGGAACTCCGCGATGCGCGCGCGCAGCGGAGCGATGCCGTGCCGGTCCTTGGCCGCGAGGGAGGCCGTCGCCGCCTCCAGGTGCTCGACGAAGGCGAGCACGTCGGTGACGACGTCGACGGTGGGCCGGTACACACGCGGGACCGGGTTCGCGGTGGGCGAGACGCGGACGGTCTTCTTGTCGATGCCCCGCTGCCACATGGGCGGCCGCAGGTCCTCGGCGTAGTCGTAGCCGAGGGTGAGCACCAGGTCCACGGGCGCGAACAGGGTGTCGAGCGCGGGGAAGTCGAGGATGCCGTCCATGTAGCCGGTGACGGCTCCGTAGTTCAGCTCGTGGCCCTGCGGCAGGACGCCCTTGGCGATGTACGTCGTGATGACCGGGACGTTCAGTCGCTCGGCCAGCGCGCGGATGGCGGGCACCGCTCCCGAGCGGATCGCGGCGGCACCGACCACCAGGACCGGGTGCTCGGCCTGCGTCAGCAGCTCCGCCGCCCGGTCGGCGGCCGCCTGCCAGCCGTCGGCGACCGCACCGGTCGGCTTGGCCGGGGTGAGGGCCGGCGGGTTCGGCACCGAGGTGTCGATGCCTTCGGAGGAGCCGAGCAGGTCGACGGGCAGGGAGATGAAGGAGGGACCCACCGGCTCGGTCATGGCCGCGCTCACGGCCGAGTCCACGAGATCCGTGATCTCGTGGGGGCGCTGGAGCTCCACGGCGTACTTGGACATCGGCGCGATGATCGACACGGAGTCCAGGCACTGGTGGGTGTCGTTGGGGAATATGTCGTGGGACTCGGACTGCGCCGCCAGCGCGATGACCGGGGAGCGGTCCAGCACGGACGTGGCGATGCCGGTGGAGAGGTTGGTCATGCCGGGACCCAGGGTGGCCCAGCATGCCTGGGGGCGGCCGGTGATGCGTGCGAGGACGTCTGCGGCGACGCCGGCGGTGAACTCGTGCCGCGTGAGGACGAAGTCGATCCCCTCGACCTCGTCGAAGAGAATCGACGCGGCTTCTCGGCCGACTACGCCGAACACTTTTTCCACACCGTGGTCGCGCAGCCGGGACAACAGGGCATGGGCGGCCGTGGGCTTGTTGCTGGGGCCGGTCGATACACGGGACATGGGTGTCTCCTGACTCGGGCAGCGTTGGACGTTCCTCGGCCACAGTGACCGGGCGCACTCTCCGCGCCCTCTCCCGGACATATCGGGGGATTGGGCGGAGAGGGGACGGAGAGCGACGACGGCCGGAAACTGCTTTTTGCGCGCGTACCGAAGCCGCCGGGCAGGCCTGCTGCGCCGAGGGCCGCCAGGCCGACGCGATCCAGGTCCGCCACCGGGCGAAGAAGATCCTGCGGGAGCAGACCGGCGTCACCCCGGGCGCACGGATGACGAAGGTGATGCAGGCCATCCTGCGCCAGGACGAACGGCTGCTGCAGGTGGGTCCCCCCGAGATGCGCTGAGCGTGACCGACGGGGCGGGCGGTTGTCACGCCGGTGGGCCGTTGACTAAAAAGTGCCGCCCGACCCTGACACGTACCGTAGGGTTGCCGTCACTCAAGGTGGTTGCGGCAAGTGCGGGTGGGTGGAACATTGACCGGGCGACGTACGGTTCTCAAAGGATTCCTGGCGGCATCGGGTGCGGCGGCCGGGCCCGGAGCCCTGGCCGCGAGGCCGTTGGCCGGGCGCGGAGGTCCGTACACCACCCCCGTGCAGCTGCGCTGGCTCGGCGTCGCCGGCTGGGAGATCGTCATCGACGGCGACCGCAGCATCCTCTTCGACCCGTACCTGAGCCGCATGCCGTGCACGGACCGGGCGGGACGGCTCGACCCGCTGCTTCCCCTGCGGCTCGACCGGGCCGTGGTGGAGCGCGTGGCCGCGGGCCATCTCGCCGGCCCTCCTGAACTCGTTCTGGTCAGCCACGGCCACTTCGACCACGTGGCGGACGTGCCGCAGCTCGTGGGCCGTCCGGCCTGGAAGAAGGCCCGG
Source organism: Streptomyces sp. NPDC002785 (assembly GCF_040295565.1). Classification (NCBI taxonomy): domain Bacteria; kingdom Bacillati; phylum Actinomycetota; class Actinomycetes; order Kitasatosporales; family Streptomycetaceae; genus Streptomyces; species Streptomyces sp. NPDC002785. Next base: position 116,330 of record NZ_JBEOVN010000002.1, read on the forward strand.
ATCCGGACCGTCTGCGACGAGACGGTCCGGTATCTGCTCACGGCCATGGGGACACCGCAGGCGCGGATGGACGACGTCATCCAGGTCAAGGGCGGCGAGTACCTGCAATTCGACGGGTACACGGTGGAGGTCTTCCGCAGCCTGCACAGCCAACTGGCCGACCACGGCTACTTCGCACCGGGCCGGAGGCCGGCGGCACCGCGGCGGCCGACCGTGCTCGGCGACCTCGTCGAGGGCGACACCCTCGCCTACCAGGTGTCCGTCGAGGGAGGGCCGTCCATCCTGCTCATGGGCGCGAGCAACTTCGTGGAGCGCGAGCTGGCCGGGATCCGGCCGGACGTCGTGCTGGTCCCCATGAGTTCGTACTCGGCGGTCCACCGTTACGTCGCGCGACTTCTGGGCGCCGTGGGGAACCCGCCGCTGCTCATCCCCACCCATCACGACGGCCTGGCCACCCCCCTCTTCGAGGGCTCCGGTGCTCCGGCGGCCTCGGTCCCGCCCTCGGCGGCCGAGGAACTGTCCAGGGCGGCCGCGTCCGGCTCACGCGTCCTCGCTCCCCGGCACCTGCGGCCCGTGGCCCTCACCACCGCGCTCTCCTGATCTGCCGTAGTGCCGCCCGACAGGTGCGGAGCGTTCCGAGACGCCCCGGAGAGCGCCACCGGTGAGCATGGCCGTGCGTCCCGATGGGACAGAAGGAGAGGCTATGTATCAGATGGTGAAGGCGTGGCGTTCTGTGGTCGCGTTGGCCGCGGCCGGTGCGGCGGTCCTCGGCGCGGCTGCCGACGTGCGGGCGGACGAGGGGTTCAGCTTCACGGCCGAGAAGTACAGCGCGGTCCCGTTCGGCATGCCGAAGGCCGAGGTCTGGGGGATGCTCGGCGGCGGGCAGACCAAGCCCGGAGACGCGGCGGGCTGGTGTGAGGACGACGGTAAGTCCAGCATCCTCTGTTTCACCACGTCGAGCGACTACGCGCCGTACGGCGACTTCTCGTTCAACGCGGACGGCAAGCTGTACAGCAAGCGGCATGAGTTCCTGTTCACGCCGAAGACGCCGTCCATGACGCTGGCGAAGTACAACACGGTGCAGCTCGGCATGACCGAGGCACAGCTCTGGTCGATCGTGTCCCAGGACTCGTGCGTGCCGGCGGGCGAGCGGTACCCCAACTGGCCTGCGACGACCGGTCGCGAAGTGAACTACTACTGCACCGCCGCGAAGGGCCTGTTCCCGCCGAACGCGTCGTTCTACATCACCGACGGCAAGGTGACCGAGAAGTACCAGCGAGCGCTGTCCTGACGCCCAGCCGTCGAATCGGAGGGGACCCCGGCCGCCGAGTGGTCCAGGGGTTCTTGTTCTCCCGCGCCTGCTCGTGCACTTCCGCTCGGGGCATGACCCCGGGGGAGCCGCGGCCTCGACGACTGCTTCACGCGAGCAGCGGCTCCCGGCAGGGGCGGGCGGTGATCCGCACGACGGCGATCAGCGCGGTGCCTTCGGGGCCGTCGGTATCTTTGGGGCCTCAGGCAAAGGAGTCCTCTTGAGCGCACGGATCTTGGTCGCCGAGGACGACGAGATGCAGGCACGGCTGATACGGATCTACCTGGAGCGGGAGGGGAACGAGGTCCAGGTCGTCTCCGACGGGCGCGCCGCGATCGACCGGGCCAGGGTCTCGCGTCCGGACCTCATCGTGCTCGACATGATGATGCCGCACGTCGACGGTCTCGACGTGTGCCGCATCCTGCGCGCCGAATCGCAGGTGCCGATCCTGCTGCTCACCGCGCGGACGACCGAGGAGGACATGCTGCTCGGGCTCGACCTCGGGGCGGACGACTACATGACGAAGCCGTACAGCCCGAAGGAGCTGACCACTCGCGTCAGGGCGTTGCTGCGGCGGGCGAAGGCCGCCGGGCGCAGCGAGCCCACCGTCATCAGCGTCGACGGCCTGGAGATCGATCTGAACCGGTACGAGGTGCGCGTGTCCGGGGACGAAGTCGCCCTGACCGGCAAGGAGTTCGCCATTCTCAGTCTCCTCGCGGGTGAGCCGGGACGTGTGTTCACCCGAAGCCAGATCATCGACCGGGTCTTCGGGTTCGACCAGAACGTCATGGAGCGCACCGTCGATGCCCATGTGATGAACCTGCGGCGGAAGTTGGCAAAGCCCCGGGGCGGCGCTCCGCGGGTGGAGACCGTGTACGGGCGGGGCTATCGGCTCGCGGAGCGCTCCGGTGACGCGCGGTGAGCAGGCAGCCCCCGGTTCTGGTCGACCCCCGCCCCCGGCTGCGCTTCCCCGAGGCGAAGGTGCCGCTCGCCTCGGTCAAGACGACGAACATGCCGTCATCGAGGTGCGGGACACCGGCAAGGGGATACGCCCCGAGGAGCTGCCACATCTCTTCGACCGCTTCTGACGGGCGGATGCCGCGCGCGGCCGGGCCACCGGCGGCAGCGGCCAGGGCGCGTGCGCCCGCCGACGCGGGGGAGCGGGCATCGACCGCGACCTGAGCGAGGATCAGGGCCGACATGGCCCGGTCCGTGGCCGGTGCGCCCTCCCTGGTTCCCTCGCGGGGCACGCGCCGCGCTCGGCCCGGGCCGGAGCGTTCCGGTCCGGGCCCTTCCGGGGCCGACCGCGGTGGGGCCGCCGTCCGGCGGGCGGGTGCTGGTCTGCGGAGTAGCCTGGATGTGTACGGCTCCCGGTGAGCCGCCTTTGTCGGCCTGCGCATCGAAGGGGGCCGGTACCGCATGGACACTCTGGTCACCGTCGTGGTCGTCCTCGCGATGATCGCGATCGCGGCGTTCGTCATTCATCTGCTCAATGCCCGGCACCGGCATCAGCATCTGCGTCCCGCGCACTACGACCATGGGCTGGCCGGGTTCGGGGATGGATCGCGCGCGCGACCTGCTCCGGGGCCTGCTCCGGGGCCGGATACGGGTGAACAGCGGGAAAGCGAAGGGCCCGGAGAGCCCAGTACGCCCGGCTCCGGTGGGTGATCCGCAGTTGGCGGGCTACTTCGCGTCCGAGTAGCGCTCCACCACCGCCGTCGTGAACGGGAAACGCACCGGTGTCTCGCCGAAAGCGGTCCGCCCGGCCAGATCACCGGCCTCCCGGATGGCCTCCACGACCGCCTCGGCCTCCTCCTGAGGGCAGTGCACGATCACCTCGTCATGCTGGAAGAACACCAGCTCGGCCCGGAGACCGGCTGAGCCGAGCGACTGGCGCAGGGCGGCCAGGAGCAGCAGCGCCCAGTCCGCGGCGCTGCCCTGCACCACGAAGTTACGGGTGAAGCGGCCCCGCGCGCGGGCGTTCGACGATGCGTAACCAGGGGTGAACTCGCCGTCGGCAGAGGGCTGTTCCGCGCTCTCCTGCGGGATGCCGGCCTCTTCGTCCTCCCCGCTCCCGGCCGCGGGGGGACTGGTCCGGCCCAGCCACGTCCGTACGAGACGGCCTTCCTCGCCCGCCTTCGCCGCATCGTCGACATAAGCCACGGCCAGCGGAAATCTCCGGCGCAGAGCTGCCAGGTTCTTCAGGCCGTCGCCCGAGGTCTGGCCGTAGATCGCGCCCAGCAGGGCGATCTTGGCGTGGTCCCGGTCGCCGTGGAAGGCCCGGTCCGACAGCGACGTATAGAGGTCGCCGTCATGGCCCGCCACCTCCATCAGACCGCGATCACGGGAGATCGCAGCCAGCACTCTGGGCTCCATCTGGTCGGCGTCCGCGACGACGAGGCGCCAGCCCTCGTCGGCGACGACCGCCTGCCGTATCACCTTGGGGATCTGCAGCGCCCCTCCGCCGTTGGTCGTCCAGCGGCCGCTGACCGTGCCGCCCGGCTGGTACTCCGGGCGGAAGCGGCCGTCGCGCACCCAGTCCTGGAGCCAGCTCCAGCCGTGCGCCGTCCAGATCCGGTACAGCTTCTTGTACTGGATGAGGGGTTCCACCGCCGGATGGTCCAGCTCCTCCAGCTCCCAGCGCCGGGTGGACTTCACCTTGATGCCGGCCTGTGCGAACGCCTTCACCACGTCGGCGGGGAGGTCGGGGCGGACCCGTCTGCCGAAGGCGGCCGACACCTCGTCGGCCAGCTCGGCCAGCCTGCGGGGCTCGCCGCCGCCCGCGTAACGCTCGCCGAGCAGTTCGTGAAGCACGTCCCGGTGCACGTCGGTGCGCCAGGGGAGGCCGGACCGGTTCATCTCGGCGGCGACCAGCATGCCGGCCGATTCGGCGGCCGTCAGCAGGCGCATCCTGCCCGGGTGCGCGGTGGCGTCGTGGCGGCGGAGCTGGTCGGCGTACACCTGGAGCAGGTCGTCGAAGGGCAGGTCCGTGCCGGACTGCGGCTCGAAGAGGGAGGACTGCGAGCCGGGCTCGGCGGAGCGGGGCGGAGGATCGGGGGGTACGGGGGCGTTGCGCAGGCGGGCGTGGGCGGCGGCTGCGGAACGGGGTTCGCCGAGACGGCCCTCGTGGGCGAGGAGGAGGGACTCGGCGACCTCGATGTCGTAACAACGGGCCACGGGGACGCCGGCCGCGAGCAGGCGAGGGTAGATCTCGGCGGTGGACCGCCACACCCAGCGTGTGACGTCCGGGCGGGAGCGGACCGCCTCCACGAGGTCGGGTTCGGTCAGGGCCGGGGCGGTGGGCAGGCCGGTGGAGTCCAGCGGGGCGAGGAGGGCGCCGCCGGTCTCTGTGGTGGCCAGAGCCCAACGTTCGGTCATGCTGTCGAGTCTGGCACCCGGCACTGACAAGGGGGTGGGGGCGCGGGGCCGGGCACGCACATCGCCGTGTTGCCGTCGATCTCCACGGCTTCGCCACGCCTCTGTCCTCAGCCTTGCAGCTGCACGCACCCAGCCCCGCTCCGTGTCCCACCCCCCCCACGCGCCGGGTCGGTCTCAAGCGGAGTCCGTCGTCCAGGTGCCCAGGGAGATCTCGGCGGTGATGCCGGGGCCGAAGCCGGCCATCAGGCCGCGGTGGCCGTCAAGCGCCGAAGCCTCGTCGAACATGCGGCCAAGGGCGTCGAGCACCACCGCGCTGGCTATGTTGCCGTACTCGGTGAGCGTGGCGCGGCTGAAGCGGAACGCTTCCGGCGGCACGTCGAGGAAGCGGCTCAGGTCGTCCAGGATGCGCGGGCCGCCCGCGTGGATGATGTAGAAGTCCATCTTGCCGGCGTTCCACTGGTGCTCCTCCGCGACGGCGTTCAGGGCCGGGGCGAGGGGCTCCATGGTTCCGGGCACACGCTTGTCGAGCTGGAAGTGGAATCCGGTGGACCGGACCGCGTAGGAGATCCAGTCCTCGGTGTCCGGAATGATGTACGAGCCGTTGCGTTCCAGGCGGACCCCGGTGCCACCGTTGCCGCGGACCACGACGGCGGCTATGCCGTCGCCGAACAGACCGTTGGACAGCAGCGATCCGACACCCAGATCTGTGGGCTGGTAGCACAGCGAGCAGAACTCGCAGGCGACGATCAGCGCATTGGCGTCGGGGTACGCCGTGCAGAAGTCATGGGCCCGGTTGACGGCTGCGCCGCCCGCCGCACAGCCGAGTTGGGCGATCGGCAGCTGCCGTGTCTCCGGCCGGAAGCCCATCTCGCCGATGAGCCATGCGGTCGGCGGAGGCATCATGAAACCGGTGCAGGAGACGTAGACGATCAAGTCGATCTGCCGCGGCTCCAGTTCGGCCTGGTCGAGTGCCCGGCGTACCACTGCCGGCACCCGGGCCTTGGTCTGTTGCTCGTAGGTGATGCTGCGGGCGTCGAAGCCCGGGTGCTGCAGCACCCTCTCGATCGGTTGGATCAGGTGCCGTTTCTGCACCCCGGTATGTTCGATCAGACGAAGGACCAGGTCGATCTGCGGATGGTCGCCGTGCAACCGTTGGGCCAGCTCCAGGGTTTCCTCGTTGGTGATGACGTACTCGGGAACCTCGATTGCCGGCTTGCAGAGAACCGCCATGGAACGCCTCCTAGCGGACTTTGGTCCGCACCGCCGGGCCCGGAACGGCTACGGGGTGTCCGCCGACGCGGGAGTGCTCACCGCGGCTCCGCACGCGCGGTGCCGCGCGGAACAGAGCTTCGGTGGATTCCTGCGCCGGGTTCGGTACCCCTGATACGGGCGCGGACGGGCCGACCGTCGAAGACTGAGTTCTAGTGCCGTGACAGGGCAAAGCTTGCCGGGAGGGGCACTAGCCATTTGTGGGCGGATGCTGATCCGCCACGGCTTGGGTGGGTGGCCGTCGGGATCACGTTACGGCAGGCGGATCAGAGCCGCACGTCGAGTCGGCGCACAGCGCGCACAGCGCGCAGCAGGACGCCCGGCGCCCCGGAATTGTTCCGGGTTGCCGGGCGCCCTGGTGCGACGCGTCATCAATGAAAGTCACTGTCCGTGCACAGAGAGCCCGGCGCGTTGCCGAACCGCCCCTGTCACCAGGTGACAGGCAGTGCGAGGGGATAGCGCCAGATCGAGGTCTTGTTCCAGCGCACCTTCTCGGCGGGCGTCGCCAGTTTCAGCGCGGGGAAGCGCTTGAGCAGCGTTCCGATGGCGACCTCCAGCTCCGTGGCGGCGAGCGGGGCGCCAAGACAATGGTGGCCACCCCAGCCGAAGGTCATATGGGACGTGCCCTGCCGCTCCAGGTCCAACTCGTCGGGCCGGTCGAACTTCCGGGGGTCGCGGTTGGCCGTCAGATAGGAGACATGCACGATGTCCCCCGCCCGGATCATCACCCCGCTCAGTTCCACGTCCTCGGTGGCGACACGGGGGATGCCGACCCCCTTGCGGAAGGGGATGAAGCGCAGCAGCTCCTCAAGGGCCTGCGGGAGCATGTCGGGGCGTTCGCGCAGCATGGCCAGCTCGTTTGGCCTGGTGAGCAGCGTGTAGGAGATGTTGCCGAGCTCGTACGTGGTGGTGTCCTGGCCGGTGATGAGCAGGACCATGGCCATCACGGTCAGTTCCTGGTCGTTGAGGATCTCGTCCCCGTCGCGAGCCGTGGCCAGCGCGCTGATCAGGTCGTCGCCCGGGTTCTCGCGCCGCTGCGCCGTCAACTTCTGGAAGTAGGCGCGGAGAGCGGCCTTGGACTGCACCGCGGCGTCCCGGTTCTCGACGGTCGTGTCCATCATGGTCCGGGCGTGGGCGCGCAGCTGTGCGTGGTCGGCCCCGGGAATGTCGAGGACCTCGCAGATGGTGGTCAGGGGCAGTGGGGCCGCCAGATGCTCGAAGAGATCGGCGGGGGCGCCGTGCTCCTCCATCCGGTCCAGCAGCTCGTCCACGACATGCTGGGTGCGCACCTTCATGCGCTCCATGTGACGAGGCGCGAAGCCCTTCGAGATCAGGCTGCGCAGGCGGCTGCTGCCCGGCGGGTCCATCACGTTGATCGCTTCGTCCTGAACGATCGGCTCAGGGGTCATGCGGGGGAAGTTCCGGCCGATGATGGCGCTCCTGCTGAAGCGCCGGTCGGTGGTCACCGTGCGCACGTCGTCGTAGCCGGTGACGAGCCATGCCTCGCCGTCGCCGTGCGGCAGTCGGATGCGGGAGACGGGTTCTTCGGTCATCAAGTGCCTGAGCACCGGGTCGAATTCGAGGGCCTCGGCGTAGTCGAACGGGCAGTACCGTGCGCCGGCGGCTGGTTCCATGCGGAGCTCCAGAGGGAGAAGACTGACGGGTGGTTCAAGGAGATGGGTGGTTCGAGGAAGGTGAGGGCTGGCTGGACGGGACATGGGTGCCCGGTCCCCCGCTCGGACACGCGCCGCCCGGGTCCGATTGGTCCATGGATTGGCCCATATGTGGAACGGATCCCACGGCCGGGGGGTCCGGGTTCGCTGGACCGGCGGATATGACGGACCCGGGTGGTTCAGGTACGGGGGACGTCTCAGCCGGTCGGGGCCGGTGCGACGTTGGTCGCGTCCAGGGCGGGACGTACCGCACGGGCGAGGGCGACACCGTCGCCCACGGCCCAGAAGTGGGTGAAGAACAGGCGGGGGTCCTCAGCGAGGTGGTGGTTGTGCAGCTCGACGAGTTTGATCCCGCCGTGCCGCAGGGCCTTCAGCACGGCCGGGACCTCGTCGGCGAGCATGGCACAGTCGCCGCTGAGTGCGGCCCGGCCGCCGCCGAGCGGCTGGAAGTTGAACGCGCTGGTCGAGCCCAGGCCGGGCGGCAGGATCAGGTGGCCGTCCGCGATCGTCTCGCGGCGGACGAAGAGGACCTTGTAGAGCCCGTCCTCGACGGTTCCTGTCGTGCCGAGCACCGCCTCCATCCCAGCGGTGTCCAAGTCGACCGGAGCCGACGGCCGGGGCGGCCGGGCGGGCGGTGTCCCGGTGCGGTCGAGTCCGGCGCGCAGGCCGCGGGCCAGGGCCACGGGGTCGTGGCCGTGCGCGTGGACGTGGGTCCACCAGATGTCGGGGCTCTGGGCGAGCAGGTGCTTGTGGAGCGCGGTCTGTTCGATTCCGTGTGCCTGCCAGGCGTCGGTCACCCGCTGCAGTTCGTTCTCGGTGACCACCACGTCGCCCATCAGCATCGTGCTGCCGTCGGCGTAGCGGACGAAGGCCACATGCGTGCCGAGCGCGAGTCCCGGGGTGACGACGACGCCCTCGGAGATCACCAGAAGATCCCGCCGGGGGAAGCCCGTGTGGTAGATCGTGCCGCGCAGCATGTTGCCCGCGCGGCCCAGCGCCTTCGCCACGCCCGCCCAGTCCGCCTGCCCGGTGGGCACCGGCGAGACCCGCCCGCCGTGCCCCGGCCCGGCGGGTCCGGCGGGTTTGTCGGGGCCGGTGGGCCGGGTGCACGCGGTGGCGGTGGTCGCTACTGCGGCGGTCAGCGCCGGCGCGAGCGCTGCTGCCGCCAGCATCCGTCGCCGCGATGTGAACGCCCGCGCATTCGGGTTCTGCTGTCGGTCTCCGGTCCTGGCATCGGTCTTCACGTGATCGCCTCCATGGCGAGATGAAAACACGCGAAACTTGGATAAAAGAATGAAAGCGGATGCTTCGTTAGAAGATCGGGCCGGATGGACCAATAGTCCTGACGGGTCACGCGTCTCCCGAGAGCTGGCCCTGTGTTGGCGATCTCCGCCAGGGGCCGACGGCAGCCGTGGCGGCCGAGTAGTCTCCATGTCGCACGCTGCCCGCGTCCGCGCGCCCGGTTTTCGCGCGGCCTGGTTGTGTGACTGTGCTGGTGCGTCAGAAGGAGTTCTTTGTCCCCAATGTCGCGATTCAAGGAAGTAAGTAAAAACAGCCAGCCCGCCGCCTAAACCCGCAGGTCAGGAACTCTGCTCCCCGCGCACGCGGGGATGGTCCCGCGGACGAGCGCACTCGGTACTGGCACGGGCGCTGCTCCCCGCGCACGCGGGGATGGTCCCCTCGGGGACGGCAAGGACCCGTGGCCTGACGTCTGCTCCCCGCGCACGCGGGGATGGTCCCGTCTGGACCGCGTACAAAGCGGCCCGCGACCGCTGCTCCCCGCGCACGCGGGGATGGTCCCCGAGGCGGTGGTGGCGACCGCGGTTGCGTTGGCTGCTCCCCGCGCACGCGGGGATGGTCCCAGCTGGGCGAGCTGAGTGATCAGCGGCAACAGCGGCTGGATCTGCTCCCCGCGCACGCGGGGATGGTCCCGGATGATGCAGCCCTTATCCCGTCGGTTATCCACAGGGTGTGGACGGCGGTGCGGGCGGGTCTCCCGACCTGCCGGGACGGGCGCGGGCCGGACCCGTCCGGCGTCCCGCCCGCCCGGCGCCTTGCCTACCCTGACCTCATGGAACCGGTGATCGACCAGGCATTCGCGGCAGCCCTCTACTCGGACGGCGACGCCGGTCTCGACGCCGGAGCCTCCCTCCTGGCCGCCGATCCGACGGCCGACGCGGAACTGTTCCGGCGCGGCGAGGAGTTCGTCCGCCGCGCCTGGGAGCGCGGCTGGCAGCCCGCCGATGTCGTACGTACCGTCCGCCGCGAACGGGACGAGACCGCGGTCGGCCTCGCCGCCGGGCTGATCGCATCGGAGACCGGACGGTACGGGCAGCTGCCGCCGCGCTGGCGGTCCCAGCTGGACGGGCTCCCCGCCGCGCCGCCCCGGAACCGGCCCGACCGGTTCTCCTACGCCCTTGCCCTCCTCAGTCTGTACCGGCTACTGCTCAGGCTCCCCGCCATCGAACCGGTCGGACCGCCGCCCGGCACCTCCCCGCACGGGCTGCACCTGCCGCCCGCGCACGACGAACCCCGGATGCTGACCCGGATCCGCGCCCTGCTCGCCAAGGCGGAGGCGACCGGCTTCCCCGAGGAGGCGGAGGCGCTCACCACCAAGGCGCAGGAGCTGATGGCCCGGCACTCCATCGACGAGGCCCTGCTCGCCGCCCGTACCCACAGCAAGGAGGCGCCGGGGGCGTGCCGGATCGGGGTCGATGCCCCGTACGAGACGGCGAAGGCGATCCTGCTCGACGCGGTCGCCTCCGCGAACCGCTGCCGAGCGGTGTGGAACAGCGACCTCGGCTTCTCCACGCTGGTCGGCTTCGAGCCGGACCTGGAGGCCGTGGAGCTGCTGTACACCTCCCTGCTGGTCCAGGGCATGGTGGCGATGACGAAGGCGGAGGCGGGCCAGCGGGCCGGCGGACGCAAGCGGACAAAGACGTTCCGGCAGTCCTTCCTGATGGCGTACGCCCAGCGCCTGGGCAGCCGGCTGGTCGCCGACACCGCCCGCGTCACCGCGGCCGCCGAAGCCGAGACCGAATCCGAAGCCGCAGGGGTGGCGGCACCTCATCTGCTCCCGGTCCTCGCCGCCCGCGACATGGCTGTCACGGACACCGCCGAGCGGATGTTCCCCAAGACCACGACCACGCGCGTCCGGGGCGCCACGGACCTCGACGGATGGACGCATGGAACGGCCGCCGCGGACCGGGCGAGGATGGGCGGGCGCGGGCCGGAGATCCACGGCAGGCGTGGGAAACGGTAGAAACCTCGGAAATCCCTAAACATTCCGGCAACTCGGGCTTATAGGATATTCCGGCTAGGCTCTGGGCATGAGCTGGCTCTGGGCGCTGAAGGAGACCGCCCGCTCGGGGCTGACGATCGAGCGGCGGCGTCTCGAACCGCTCATCGCGATCCGTGGTGCGGCCGGGCTCGCCCTCGTCATCGGGATCAGCCTCGCGTTCTTCGGGCCCGTCGTCGCCGCGAGTTCCGCGTTCGGTGTGTTCCAGGCGGCCATCGCGTCGTTCCAGCGCAGCTGGCGGCCCCGGCCCGTCCTCGCCCTGGTCTCCGGGGCGAGCCTCGCCATGTCGACGTTCCTCGGCTATCTCACCGGCTCCCGCACGCCGCTGTTCCTGGCCCTGCTGGTGCTCTGGACGTTTCTCGCGGGCCTGGCCTGGGCGGCGGGACCGACGGGCGGCATCATCGCGTCGTCCAACGTGGCGATCATGCTGGTGACGGTCACCCTGCCCACCTCTGTCGCGAACTCGGCCGTGCATGCCGTGATGATGCTGTTCGGCGGTGTGGTGCAGGCGGCGCTGATCGTCCTGTTCCCGGTACGGAGATGGGGCGCCCAGCGTGACGCCCTCGCCGATGCCCTGGCCGCCGAGGCCGACTACGCCCGGCGGCTGCGCCAGGACCCGCTCGCCGCCTTCGACCCGGTGCCGCTGATGAAGGCCCGCAGCGCGGCCGCCGTCACCCCGTGGCAGGCCCGCCGCCGGCCGCCCGAGCTGCGTGGCTCCCGCGGTGTCGCCGAACGGATCAGACCGGTGCTCGCCTCGCTCGCGGACCCGGCGATGGGCGTCCCGTCCGAGGGGCCGGAGCGGGACCGGGTCCGCGAGCTCCTCGCCGCCGCCGGATCCGTGCTCGACTCGGCGGCCCGTGCGATCCGCCACGGCGACCCGGTGAAGCTCTCCCCGTCCGCCGTCGCCGCGCTGAGGACCCCCGACACCGGCACGCTCCTCACCGGCCCGCCCCGCCGCGCCGCCGAACGGCTCGGCGCGCTGCTCTCCGATGTCATCGAGACGGCCGAGGGCGAGGGGACGAAGGAGGAGCAGGCCGAGGCCGAGGAAGCCGCCGAGACCATCAAGGCCGCCGGGGAGGAGACGCCCGCCGCCCCGCACCGCCGCCGCCCCACCCTCCTGCGGCTGGTCCCCGTCGTCGTGCGGGCGATGCGGGCCGAACTGCGCCCCGGTTCACCGATCCTGCGGCACGCCGTCCGGGTCTCCGTCGTCGTCGCCGTCGGCTATCTCATCGGCGCCGCGCTGCCGTTCGGTCACGGCTACTGGGCGCCCATGGCGGCCGTGATGGTGATGCGGCCGGAGTTCTCCCAGACGTACGGACGTTCCGTGGCCCGCTTCGGCGGCACGATCGTCGGTGTCTCGCTCGCCACCGCGATCGTCGAGATCACTCACCCCGGTGTGACTCTGGCCGCGATGCTCTCCGTGCTCTGTGCCCTGCTGATGTATCTGCTGATGCGCACCGGGTACGTGGTCGGCCAGGCGTGCGTCTCCGCCTACGTCGTCTTCCTGCTCGGCATGGCGGGCAACAACTGGTCGCAGACCGTACTCGAACGGGTCGTCCTCACCCTCGTCGGCGGCCTCCTCGCGATGATCTCGTACGCCGCCTACCCGGCCTGGGAGACGCCGAGGCTTCGCGGCAGGCTCGGCGACTGGCTGAAGGCGGACGGGCGGTACGCCGCCTCGGTCGTCGACCAGTACGCCGAACCGGCCGAGCGCGGCCACGACGACGTCCGTTCCGCCCTGCTCGACACCCGCGAGGCCCGCGTCGCCTGGCAGGAGGCGCTGGCCACCGCCCAGCACGAACCGGTACGCAACCGCGGCCTCTCCCGCGCCTCCGCCGACGAAACCCAGCACGCCCTCGCCCAGCTCGGCCGGGTCGCGATGCTGCTGGAGGCCCACCTCCCATGCGGCGGCGCCACCCCCGTACCGGCCGCCGCGCGCCTGGCCGAAGCGCTGCGCCGGGCCACCGAACAGGGCGCGAAGGAGGTGCGGGAGCGGCGCGTACCGGACTGGGCGCAGGTGCGTGAGGCGCTGGCGCGGTGGGATGCGCAGCAATGGACGGGCGAAGCGGCGGAGGTGGACCCGTTCGTACGGAACGGGGCAGGCCTCCTCCTCGAAGCCCTGGAGGAGTTCTCCCGGGGTCTGGACGGGAAGGCGAAGCCGAAACCGCCCTCGGATCAAGCCGATTGAGGGGACGGTGCGTCCGGCCGTCAGGGGGCTGGCAGGTCCGGCGGACCGACGGGAGGTCGCGGCGTTACCTCCCGGGCCGGGTCGCCCAACTCGGGGTTGGGCGGAGCCAAACAGGTGTCCCGTACGTCTGTCTCTGTGTCCAGAGCTGTAATCACGGGAATACCCCGCGTGCACGTGCATCCGCTCATGCATCTGCCCATGCAGGGATAATTGAACAGAGCTATGATCCGAGAAAGTTGACACTTGCACCTTGCAACTCGGGGAGCGTCCTGTGCACCACGTGTACAACGGCATGGCGGCCACAGAGCTTCGCGGAGTCGTCTGGCAGAAGAGCAGACACAGCAACTCCCAGGGATCTTGCGTGGAGTTCGCGAAACTGCCCGACGGGGATGTGGCGATGCGGAATTCACGCCACCCCGACGGGCCGGCCCTGGTCTATACGCCGGCCGAGATAGAGGCGCTGCTGCTCGGGGTGAAGGACGGGGAGTTCGACCACCTCATAGCGGGCGGCTGACCGCGTCCCGCGGGGCGGTGTCCGACCACCCGCCGGCAGCTCGCACGGCCGCCGCGCGGGTTACATGTCGTCGGACAGCCGGAACAGTGCCCAGACCACCTTGCCGCGCGGAATTGCCGCGGTGTTCGGGTTTTCCGCTCCCATGACGGGGGAGGGGTGCCAGCCCCAGGAGTCGCTGAAGGACTCCACCAGGAAGAGGCCGCGACCCGACTCCGCAGAGTCGGGAGCCTCGGAGGCCATGGGGCTCTCCTGACTGGGGTCGCGCACGGCGCACACCAGGCGCGAGCTCCAGTGCATCAAGTGCAGCCGTACGGGCGGTTCCTGAGACTCCGGTGCGGTGTCCGCGGGCAGGGCGTGCCGCAGGGCGTTGGTCACGAGTTCGGAGACGACCAGCGCGACGTCGTCGAAGCGCTCGTCCAGTCCCCAGCCGTTCAGCGTCGTCCTGGTGAACTGCCGTGCCCCGCCGACGGCTTCGTAGCAGGCGGGCAGAGTGCAGATGGCCGATCCGGAGGCGTCTGAGGGATCGATGGGGGGAAGCCCCTGCCGTAACGGCTCGAGCATCGTCGATCCATTCGTCCCCATGCGAGGCACTCCCGGGATTCGCGGCTGTATCGGTACTGCGGGGTACAACGGCACAACACGAACGAGCACGCAGGTGCGCGAGGACCATCGTTCCGAATGCGCACGGCAGATGCAAGGGCAGATGCACGTGCACGCGCCTGGCCTGTCCGACCCCGTGCCGGTTCTTGGTCATTTCTTCCTGCGTGTATTTTCGTAGCTTTACGGGAGTCTTCTCATCTCCGTAATCGAACGAGTACGGGCTGAAGCGTTTTGGTGGCAGAATCCGGCACTTGGGGTTCTGGGGGAGCCCCGGTGTCCAGGAAGCGATGGGGAGGGCCGGACCAGTGGCGGCAGGCGAGTCGAGTGGATCTGTGGTGCGGCGCATTCTGCTGGGCTCGCAGCTCAGGCGGCTGCGCGACTCGCGCGGGATCACCCGCGAGGCGGCCGGCTACTCCATCCGGGCTTCCGAATCGAAGATCAGCCGCATGGAGTTGGGACGGGTGAGCTTCAAGGCCAGGGATGTCGAAGACCTGCTCACGCTCTACGGTGTCACGGACGAGGCGGAGCGCGACGCTCTGCTCGGCTTGGCCCGTGAGGCCAATGTGACGGGCTGGTGGCACAGTTACGGAGATGTACTGCCCGGGTGGTTCCAGACGTACATCGGTCTGGAGGGGGCGGCATCGCTCATCCGGGTGTACGAAGTCCAGTTCGTCCACGGCCTGTTGCAGACCGAGTCCTACGCGCACGCGGTCGTCACCCGGGGCATGGGCGACGCTCCGGCCGCCGAGGTCGACCGCCGGGTGGCCCTGCGGCTGGAGCGCCAGAAGGCCCTCGTCTCCGAACACGCGCCCCGTTTCCACGCCGTACTGGACGAGGCGGCGCTACGCCGGCCGTACGGCGACCGTGAAGTGATGCGTGGACAATTGCGGCATCTGATCGAAATGTCGGAGCAGCCCAACATCACTCTTCAAGTGATGCCCTTCAGTTTTGGCGGGCATGCGGGGGAGAGCGGTTCCTTTACGATGCTTCGATTCCCGGAATCCGATCTGTCGGACATTGTCTATTTGGAGCAGCTGACAAGTGCGCTCTATCTGGACAAGGCCGAAGAAGTCGCTCAGTACGAAAAGGCCATGGCGCGATTGCACGAGGACAGCCCCGGTCCCGAGGAGAGCCGCGATCTGCTCCGTGGTCTACTCCAACTCACCTGATTCATCAGTACGATGACGGTTCGACAGGAGTCTGCACCTGAATTAAGGGATCGCATGTCCTTCTTCTACGAGCTGGCCGACCAGTACATCGACGGTGAGTGGCGGACCGGAAGCGGCTCGTGGGACATCATCGATTTCAATCCCTACAACGGGGACAAACTCGCCGCGATCACCATCGCGACCGCGCAGGAGGTCGATCTGGCCTACCGCGCCGCCGAGCGCGCCCAGCGGTCCTGGGCCACCACCGGCCCGTATGAGCGCCGCAGCGTCCTGGAACGTGCCCAGCGCATCATTGAGGAGCTGCACGACGACATCGTCGAGGCGATCGTCGACGAGCTGGGCGGCACCCGTCTCAAGGCGGAGTACGAGGTGCGCGTCGCCAAGGAGTTCCTGCGCGACGCGATCCAGCAGGCGCTGCGCCCCCGGGGCCGCATCCTGCCCTCCCCGGTGGACGGCAAGGAGAACCGCCTCTACCGGCAGCCCGTCGGTGTCGTAGGGGTGATCAGCCCCTACAACTTCCCCTTCCTGGTGACGATGAAGTCCGTCGCACCGGCCCTCGCGCTCGGTAACGCGGTCGTCATCAAGCCCAATCAGAATGCCCCGGTCGTCGGCGGCGGGCTGATCGCCAAGATCTTCGAGGACGCCGGTCTGCCCGCCGGGCTGCTCAACATCCTGATCACCGACGTCGCCGAGATAGGGGACGCGTTCATCGAGCACCCCGTACCCAAGGTGATCTCCTTCGCGGGCACGGACCGGGTCGGCCGCCACATCGGCGCGACCGCGGCCGGACACTTCAAGCGGACGATCCTCGAACTCAGCGGCAACAGCGCCCTGGTGGTGCTGGACGACGCCGACATCGACTACGCGGTCGACGCGGCCGTCTTCAGCCGCTTCGTGTACCAGGGGCAGGTCTGCATGGCCGCCAACCGCATCCTGGTGGACCGCAGCGTCGAGCGGGAGTTCACCGAGAAGTTCACCGCCAGGGTGGCCGCGCTGAGGACCGGCGACCCGCGCGACCCGGAGACCCAGATCGGCCCGGTCATCAATACCTTCCAGGCGGACGCCCTGACCGCCCTGGTCGACCAGGCGCTCGCCGAGGGGGCCACCGCGCTGGTACGGGGCCGGACCCGCGGCAACCTCGTCGAACCGACCGTGCTCACGGGGCTGCCCGAGGACTCCCCGCTGCTGTCCCAGGAGATATTCGGCCCGGTTGCGCTGCTGGTGACGGTCGACGGCGAGGACGATGCCGTACGGATCGCCAACGACACCCCGTACGGGCTGAGCGGCGCGGTGCACACCCGCAGCGCCGAACGCGGGGTGCGGTTCGCGCGGCGAGTCGTCAGCGGGATGTTCCACGTCAACGACTCCACCGTCCAGGATGATCCGATGGTGGCCTTCGGAGGTGAGAAGTCCTCCGGTATCGGCCGACTGAATGGTGAGGCGACCGTGGACGCCTTCACCACCCAGAGGTGGATGTCCATCCAGCACGGCCGGACGGCATTTCCTTTCTGAAACCGACGGGTTGAGGACAGAAGCCGACCGCAAGGGTCCGTAGCTTGGTCGGTGTCAGAAAGAAACCGGCACGGTTCCCCAAGGCGGACATCATGGTCACTCACGTTCCCGCAGAAGCCCTCGGCGACGAGCGCGGCGCGCTTCTCTCCTTCGTCGAGGCACAGCGCGGTGCGATCCGGCGCTCGCTCATCGGTCTGACCGAGGAGCAGGCGGCGAGCCGGCCCAGCGCCAGCGAACTCTCCCTCTCCGGGCTGCTCAAGCATGTCGCCGAGGTCGAGCTGAACTGGCTGCGGATGGCTCAGCAGCGGTCGAGCCAGATTTCCCGCAACGAGGAGACCTGGGCGGACAGCTTCCGTCTCATCGGCGACGAGACCATGGAGCGGATGCTGGAGTTCTGGGACGGTGTCGCGGTCGAGGTGGAGAAGTTCATCCACTCAGTGCCCAGCATGGACGACACCTTCCCGCTGCCCGACATGCCCTGGTTCCCCAAGGACGGGCGGGTCTCGATGCGCTGGCTGCTGCTCCATCTCGTCGAGGAGCACGCCCGGCACGCCGGGCACGCCGACATCATCCGGGAGTCCCTGGACGGCCGAACCGCGTTCGAGCTGGTCGCCGAGGCGGGGGGATATTCTCATCAAAGTTGAATAGAAGGGGTGCGTGACATGTCCGCGATCCGGCTGCTGGTCCTCTGCGCCGTGCGTCAGCACGGCCGGGCGCACGGCTATCAGGTCCGCAACGACCTGGAGTACTGGGGTGCGCACGAGTGGTCCAACGCCAAGCCCGGGTCCGTCTATCACGCACTGAAGCAGATGGCGAAGCAGGGGCTGCTGGTCGCCCACGAGACCGCCCCGAGCACGGCGGGCGGCCCGCCCCGTACCGAGTACGAGATCACCGAGCGGGGCAACGAGGAGTACCTCACGCTGCTGCGTGCGGCGCTGACCTCGTACGACCAGAAGCTGGACGTGCTGTCGGCGGGCCTCGGCGGCATCGTCGACCTGGAGCGGTCCGAGGCGATCGCGCTGCTCAAGGAGCGGGTCGCCGGTCTCACGGCCTGGCGGGCCTCGGTCACCGAGTACTACATGCCGGAGGCCGGGCCCGAGTCGATCGGCCACATCGGCGAAATCATGAACATGTGGGTTCATTCGGCAGACGCCGGGGCCGAGTGGACGCGCGGGCTGATCGCCCGCATCGAGGGCGGGGCGTACACCTTCGCGGGGGAGGGTGAACCCTTCGTCGGCGTGCTTGCCGAGGGGCAGGAGAACCCGTACGCGACCGGTGTCCCCGATCCTGGCGACGACGAGTAATCAAGTTTGACGAATGGGTTCGGAGCCCTTACCTTCGACTCGCTAGTCAAGTTTGACTACGGGAGGGTGTGGCGATTTTGACCGACGCGATCGTTGTCGAAGGTGTGCACAAGCGCCTCGTCCAGCGTCGGGCGCCGCACCGCGATGTCCTCCGCCTCGATGCCCGCCTCCTCCAGCGCCCGCACGGTCCGGGTCAGGGTCGCCATCCGGTCCGGCGCCGGCGCCCAGAACTGGCGCACTGGGCAAGGCAGCCGGTGCGGATCGTCGTCGGCCTGGTCTTCCCCGTGATGCTGCTGATGTTCAACTATCTGGTCGGCGGCGGGCAGGGCGTCGACGGCGACAACACCGAGTTCCTGGTGCCCGGCATGCTCGCGCTCACCATGGTCTTCGGCCTGGAGTCGACCATGCTCGCGGTCACCCAGGACCTCAACAAGGGCGTCATCGACCGGTTCCGTGCCATGCCGATGGTCTCCGGTTCGGTGCTGGTCGGCCGCAGCGTCGCGGACATGCTCCAGTCGGCCGCCGCGCTCGCCGTGATGACCGGTGTCGGATACGCGGTCGGCTGGCGCTGGCACCACGGACCGGCGGCGCTGGGGGCGCTGGGGCTGCTTCTGCTGCTGCGCTTCGCGATGCTGTGGATCGGCATCCAGTTGGCGCTGGTGGCCGGGAAGCCGGAGCTGGTGCAGGCGGTGCAGATCCTGGTCTGGCCGGTCGGCTTCCTCTCCAACGTCTTCGCCACCCCCGAGTCGATGCCGGGCCGGCTGGGCGCGGTCGTCGAGTGGAACCCGATGTCGGCCACGGCCACGGCGGTACGCGGCCTGTTCGGCAACCCGGGCGGGCCCGGCGACACCTGGGCGTCCGACCATGCCGAACTGCTGGCGGTCGCCTGGCCGTTGGTGCTGATCGCGGTGTTCTTCCCGCTGGCAGTACGGAGGTTCGCCCGGATCGACCGCTGAACGCCCCCCGGCCCTCAGTGGTGGAAGGACGTCGCCGCCTGCTTGTCATGGCTCAACGGGTGCGGCTGGCGGCGCAGTTCGGGCAGGATCAGCCGGAGGTCCTCAAGCAGCAGCTCGGCGAGGTCCGACGAGAAGCCGTTGCGGCACACCACCCGCAGCACCGACAGGTCCTCCCGGTTGGCGGGGAAGGTGTACGCGGGTACCAGCCAGCCGTGCTCACGCAGCCGCCGCGACACGTCGAAGACGTCGTACGCCCGCACATCCGGCATGGTCGTCAGTGCGAAGACGGGCAATTGGTCGCCCCGGGTGAGGAGCCGGAAGTCCTCGAGCTTCTCGATCCGCCCCGCGAGCTCGACGGCGACATCCCGGGACGCCTGCTGAACGGCCCGGTAGCCCTCCCGGCCCAGCCGCAGGAAGGAGTAGTACTGCGCCACCACCTGTGCGCCGGGCCGGGAGAAGTTCAGCGCGAAGGTCGGCATGTCGCCGCCCAGGTAGTTGACCCGGAAGACCAGTTCCTCGGGCAGTTCGGCGGGCGAGCGCCACAGTGCCCAGCCGACGCCCGGGTAGACCAGGCCGTACTTGTGCCCGGAGGTGTTGATGGAGGAGACCCGGGGCAGCCGGAAGTCCCACACCACGTCCTCGTCCAGGAACGGCGCCACCATCGCACCGGACGCCCCGTCCACATGGACGGGGATATCGAGGCCGGTGCGCTCCTGAAGGGCGTCCAGGACCGCGCAGAGCTCCGCGACCGGCTCGTACGAACCGTCAAAGGTGGAGCCGAGGACGCCGACGACGCCGATGGTGTTCTCGTCGCAGAGGTCGGCCGCGGCCTGCGG
The DNA here is from genome assembly GCF_040295565.1 of Streptomyces sp. NPDC002785. Taxonomy (NCBI): domain Bacteria; kingdom Bacillati; phylum Actinomycetota; class Actinomycetes; order Kitasatosporales; family Streptomycetaceae; genus Streptomyces; species Streptomyces sp. NPDC002785. The sequence continues at coordinate 136,336 of NZ_JBEOVN010000002.1, forward strand.
GTCGAGGTGGAAGCGGTCGCCCTCCATGGGGACCAGGCGCGGCTCGACCTCCCAGAAGTTGCAGAACTTGTCCCAGCAGACCTGCACATTGATGCCCATGACCAGGTTCGGCCGGGCGGTCGCCGGGTAGCGGTCGGCGTTCCTGGCCGCCCAACGGCGTTTCAGCGCCAGGCCGGCGAGCATGCAGGCCTCGCTGGAGCCCGTGGTCGAACAGCCCACGACGGCCGAGGGGTCGGGGGCGTTCCAGAGATCGGCGAGCATCGCGACGCAGCGCCGTTCCAGCTCGGCGGTGCGCGGGTACTCGTCCTTGTCGATCATGTTCTTGTCGCGGCACTCGCCCATCAGCACCCCGGCCTGGGGTTCCATCCAGGTGGTGACGAAGGTGGCGAGGTTGAGCCGCGCATTGCCGTCGAGCATCAGCTCGTCATGGACCAGGCCGTACGCGATCGAGGGTGGCATCGGCCCGTCGGGCAGCCGGTGCCGGGGCGGCGCCGACGTCATGCCGGCGATCGGGTCGGCCTCCCCGAAGAACGGGTTGAGGGCGAGCCTGCGGCGTTCCTCGGACGGTTCCGTGTCCTGGGGTGAACCCTTGTGGAGAGGCATCGGCGAACAGCTCTTCTCGGCTCTCGGTGGTCATCGTGACCCACGACGGTCCTGTCGGTGTGCGGTGGTTCAGCTCTCGGCGGCGAGGCCGTTTTTGATGGCCCGGGTGAACTTCACGACCCGTTCGGCCTGGACCCGGGCGGCGGTCAGGGTCTGCACGCCGACGGGGATGTCGCCCTGCCCCGCGACGTGCGAGGTGCCGTACGGGTTGCCGTCGACGAACTTCGATGGGTCCGTGTAGCCGGGGGCGACGAGGATGCCGCCGAAGTGGTGGATCGTGTTGTAGAGCGCGAGCAGCGTGGACTCCTGGCCGCCGTGCGTGGTGCTGGTGGAGGTGAAGCCGCTGTAGACCTTGTCGGCGAGGCGGCCCGCCTGCCAGAGGCCACCGAGGGTGTCGAGGAACTGCTTGAGCTGGGAGGTGACATTGCCGAACCGGGTCGGCGTACCGAAGATCACGGCGTCCGCCCAGATCATGTCGTCGTGCGACGCCTCGGTGATGTCCGCGGTCGCCTTCGCGTTGGCGGCCCAGGCCGGGTTGGAGTCGATGGCCGCCTGCGGGGCCAGCTCACCGGCCTTGCGCAGCCGTACCTCCGCACCGGCCTTCTCGGCGTCCTGCGCGATGGCCTTGGCCATCGTGGCGACGGTGCCGGTCGAGGAGTAGTAGATGACGGCGACGTTGACGGGCGTGGGCATTGCGGAAACCTCCGACAGGGCCTGACGGAACGTATGCAGACGTATCCATATGGATACGACGATACGGAAATCAGGGGCATTCGGCGCGTCGAGCGGCGGGGCCAGCGGCCGGGCAAGGGGGCCGGACCGGGCTCACCTCGCACGATGACGGACAGCAGTCCGCGTACAGGGGTGGTTTCGGCGGGAGCGTTTACGTCAGGAGGGCTTTTGGCGGCAGCCGTTCTGGCGGGATCGGGAGAATCTGTGGCCATCGACTCACCACAGCTGCGCAAAAGCCGTATAAACCCTCGAATGGCGCCGGAAACGGCGGCGTTTCGGGCTTGCACCTCACGTCACGTCAGGACTCAGGCTCGGTACGTACACGGAACGGAGAAGGGAGCGGGGAGTCATGGACTACTCCGTGGGACAGGTCGCCGGATTCGCCGGAGTCACGGTGCGCACCCTGCACCACTACGACGGCATCGGACTGCTCTCGCCCGGCGGGCGCAGCCACGCGGGTCACCGCCGCTACGACAACGGTGACCTCGACCGGCTCGGCTGCAGCAGATCCTGTTCTACCGGGAGCTCGGCTTCCCGCTCGACGAGATCGCGGTGCTGCTCGACGACCCGGACGCGGACCCGCAGGAGCATCTGCGCCGCCAGCACCGGCTGCTGTCCGACCGGATCGCCGAACTGCGAAAGATGGCCACCGCCGTCGAAACAGCCATGGAGGCACGGAAGATGGGCATCAACCTCACGCCCGAGGAGAAGTTCGAGGTCTTCGGGGGCAAGGACCCCGAGGAGCACGCGGAGGAGGCCGAACGCCGCTGGGGAGGCACTGCCGCGTACGCCGAGTCGCAGCGACGGGTCGCCCGGTACACCAAGGACGACTGGAAACGGATACAGGCGGAGGCCGCCGACTGGGGCGCCGCCTACGTCGCGCTGATGGTGGCCGGCGAACAGGCCACCGGCGAACAGGCGATGGACCTTGCCGAGGCCCACCGGCTCCACATCACCGAGTGGTCCTACGAGTGCAGCCCCGAGTTCCACCGGGCGCTCGGCGAGATGTACGTGTCCGACCCGCGATTCCGCGCGTACTACGAGTCGATGCGCCCGGGCATGGCAGAACACCTGCGGGACGCGATCGACGCCAACGCGGAGCGCCTGGCGTAACCGGCACGCGCACAGCCTTTACGGGGGTGAGGGCGCC